>JANOBL010000195.1:0-2089 GCA_031411635.1 Betaproteobacteria bacterium | reverse complement strand
ACCTGGTGCAGGCCGAGATGACGCCGGAGTCACTCGCCAAAACCCTGCGAGAGATTGACCGTTCCACGCTACTGAAGATGGCCGAACAGGCCCACACGCTGGCCAGGCCTCGCGCCGCCGCCCGCGTAGCCGACGAACTGGAAAGGCTGGTGAACAAGCCATGAAACACGCCGTCAAGCACATCCATTTCGTCGGCGTCGGCGGCGCCGGCATGAGCGGCATTGCCGAGATCCTGCACAACCTGGGCTACACCGTCTCGGGCTCTGATCTGTCCGACAGCGCCACCTCGCGCCGCCTGGCCGAGCTGGGCATCCGGGTGTTCATCGGCCATGCGGCAGAGAACATCCATGGTGCCCAGGCAGTGGTCACGTCCACTGCCGTCAAGGGCGACAACCCAGAGGTGATTGCTGCGCGCGCCATGCGCATTCCGCTGGTGCCGCGTGCGGTGATGCTGGCCGAGCTGATGCGGCTGAAAGCCGGCATCGCGATTGCCGGCACCCATGGCAAGACCACCACCACGTCGCTGGTCACCAGCGTATTGGCCGAGGCCGGGCTGGACCCCACCTTTGTGATCGGCGGCAAGCTCAACTCGGCCGGCGCCAATTCGCGGCTGGGCGCGGGCGATTACATCGTGGTCGAGGCCGATGAGAGCGATGCATCGTTTTTGAACCTGACGCCGGTGATGAGCGTGGTGACCAACATCGACGCCGACCACATGGACACCTACGGCCACGACTTTGCGCGGCTCAAGGCGGCGTTTGTCGAGTTCTTGCACCGCATGCCGTTTTACGGCGCGGCCATCGTCTGTGGCGACGATGCCGGTGTGCGGTCCATCCTGCCGATGGTGTCGCGCCCGGTGGTCACCTACGGCCTCGGCGAGGACGCGCAGATACGCGCGTTGAACCTGCAACACCTGCCCGGCGGCCAGATGCGTTTTGTCTGCCAGCGCCGCAACGGCACGGTGATGCCCGATCTGGCGATCACCTTGAACCTGCCCGGCGAACACAATGTGCTGAACGCGCTGGCCGCGATTGCCGTGGCGGCCGAGCTGGAGCTGCCCGACGAGCCGGTGGTGCGTGCACTGGCGGCGTTTTCCGGCGTCGGCCGGCGCTTCCAGCGCTATGGCGATCTGCCCACGGCGGACGGTGGTGAGTTCACGCTGATCGACGATTACGGCCACCACCCGGTGGAGATGGCCGCGGTGATTGCCGCCGCGCGTGGTGCCTTTCCGGGCCGGCGCCTGGTGCTGGCGTTTCAGCCGCACCGCTACACCCGCACCCGGGATTGTTTCGAAGATTTTGTGAAAGTGATGGGCACGGCCGATGCGGTGCTGCTGACCGAGGTGTATGCCGCTGGCGAAGCGCCGGTGGTGGCCGCTGATGGCCGGGCCCTGGCGCGGGCCTTGCGGGTGGCTGGCCGGGTCGATCCAGTGTTTGTCGACGACATCGCCGACCTGCCGCAGGCCATCGTGCAGCAGGCGCGGGGTGGTGACGTGGTGATCGCGATGGGCGCCGGCTCGATGGGCGCGGTGTCGCCCAAGGTGGTGGAGCAGTTTTTGGGGAACATGGCATGAGCGAGCAATTTGTCATGCCGGCGATCGACGGGCCATCGCTGGGCAAAGTGGCGGTGCTGATGGGTGGCAGCAGTGCCGAGCGCGAGATTTCCATCATGTCGGGCACGGGTGTGCTGGCCGCGCTGCAAAGCCAGGGCGTGCACGCGCAGGCCTTCGATCCGGCGCAGCGTGACTTGGTTGAACTCAAACACCAAGGCTTTGAGCGCATCTTCATCGCGCTGCACGGCCGCCATGGTGAAGACGGCACGGTGCAGGGTGCGCTGGAACTGCTGGGCTTGCCCTACACCGGCTCGGGCGTGTTGGCCTCGGCCATCGCGATGGACAAGCCGATGACCAAGCGGGTCTGGCTGGCCGCCGGCCTGCCGACGCCGCGTTTTGTCTGGCTGGACGCCGACGAGCAGCAGCGCGAGCGGCTGCGCACCGTGCCCGATGAGCTGGGCCTGCCGCTGATCGTCAAACCGCCGCGTGAAGGCTCGTCGATCGGCATCAGCAAGGTGGCGGGTTACTCCGACATGG
>JANOBL010000194.1:0-2061 GCA_031411635.1 Betaproteobacteria bacterium | reverse complement strand
CTTGGCGTTTTCGGCCTCCAGCACACCGCTGCGGGCTTTGCCGGCGGCGTCCAGCGCTTCGTAGGTGTAGGCGGGCATGGGGCGGGAGTATCGGGGAGATTGCCAGTGACCAATCGGGGCTGATGGGGGTGGCTTTGACCATTGCTGGCTGGCCGGCAGACAATCCTGGCCATGAGTCCGCCTCCCATTGACCTGTCGGCATTGCGCAAGGCCCTGGGCTGGCTGAGCGAGGCGCTGTCGCTGTGGCATGCGCAGCCCGTGGGCACGGTGTTGAAGCCGCATTTGCGCTCGGCGGTGATCCAGTCCTTCGAGTTCAGCTACGAACTGTCCTTGCGCAGCCTGCGCCGGGTGTTGATCGAGCGTGCGGGCTCGGCAGACCGGATCACCGATCTGTCTTTCAACGAGTTGCTGCGCCATGCGGCTGATGCGGGCCTGATCCCCGAGCCGGTGGCCTGGCGCGTCTGGCGCGAGCTGCGCAACGCCACCAGCCACGCCTATGACGAAGCCAAGGCCGAGCAGGTGGCCCAGGACGCCGGGCGCTTCTGCACCGATGCGCAGGCCCTGCTGGCCGCGCTGGAGGCCGCGTTGTGAGCTTTGCCGCGAACCGGGCGTCGGCCTTGGTGCCAGCGCAGCTCGCCCTCAGCCCGCCGCAAGCGCAACTGGTGCGGCGGCTGATCGACCAGGTGTTGCCGGGCGCGCGTGTTTCGGTGTTCGGCTCGCGTGCCACCGGGCACGCGCGGCCGTTTTCCGACCTGGACCTGTTGCTGCTGGGCCCTTCCCGCCTTACCTGGTCCCAGCTTGCCGACCTGCGGGATGCCTTCGAAGCCAGCGAATTGCCGTTCAGCGTCGATGTGGTCGAAGCCGCGGGATTGGCCGAAGGCATGGCACAACGGGTGATGGCGCAGGCGCGACCGCTGCCCTGAGCGCCAACCCGCCTTGCTGGTCGGGTACGGGTGGATCGACTTTCGAGCGCTTGGTCTTGCTGCTGTCCTGGCAGGACAGGCGGTAATCCCGTGCCAGAACGCACTGGTGCCGGCAGTACTATCGATTTCACCCGGCCTGCCAGCAAGCAGCGGTCAGTAGAGACAAGGCGAGAAAACCATGAACCACTCCGAACGGCGTCATTTCCTGAAGTCGGGTGCGTCTCTTGTGGTGCTGGGCGCGCTGCCCGGTGCAGCTCGGGCGGCGATGGGTCCGAATGACAAGTTCGACTTGCTGCTGCGCAATGCCAATGTGCTCGACCCCAGCCAGGGCTTGACCGGCCAACGCGACATCGGCATGCGCTTCGGCCTGATCGCGGCCGTCGAGCCCGAGATAGCGCCGGACCGCGCCCAGCGCGTGATGGACGCCGGTGGCCGCCTGGTGACGCCGGGCCTGATCGACCTGCATTGCCATACCTACCCCTTCGGCTCGGCGATTGGCATCCCTGCCGACGAACTGGTGGCGCACCAGTGCAGTACCACGGTGGTCTCGGCGGGGGATGCCGGCGCCAACAACTTCGCCGGCTTCCGGCGCTTCATCGTGCCCTCGTCGCGAACGCGCCAGTTTGCCTTCGTGCACATCGCGCTGGCCGGGCTGGCCGGCTTTCCGGTGCCCGAGCTGTTCAACATCGACTATGCCCAGCCCGAGGCTGCAGCGCGGATAGTGGCCGAGAACGCCGACATGGTGCTGGGCGTGAAAGTGCGCATGAGCGAGAACGTGATCGCCCGCCACGGCCTGGAGCCACTGAAGCGGGCGATCCGGGCCTGCGAGCTCTCGGGTGTGCCGGCACGGGTCATGTGCCACATCGGCGGCGTCGCCGACCGCGTGCTGATGTCGCAGATCCTTGATGCGTTCCGGCCCGGCGATGTGCTGACCCACTGCTTCTCGGGCGCGCCCAACAATGCTGGCGACGCAACCAACATCGTGCAGGATGGCAAGTTGTTGCCAGCCGCGTTGGCGGCCAAGCGGCGCGGCGTGATCTTCGACATCGGCCACGGCGGCGGCAGCTTCGACTACACCATCGCCGAGGCCGCCATCGCCCAAGGCTGCCCACCCGACACGATCTCGTCGGACGTGCAT
>JANOBL010000193.1:0-2403 GCA_031411635.1 Betaproteobacteria bacterium | reverse complement strand
CCTTGTCGCGGTCCAGCCTCAGATCGCGGATGAACTTTTCAGCCACCACCGCAAACGCCTCGTTGATCTCCCAAAGGTCGATGTCGTGCACCGTCAGCCCGGCCTTGGCCAGCACCTTGCTCGCCGCCGGCACCGGGGCGTTGAGCATCAACGTGGGGGAGTCGCCCACATTGGCGAATGCCCGCACCCGGGCGCGGGGTTTCAGGCCATGCGATTTGGCGTAAGCCGGTGAAGCCAGCAGCAGCGCGGCCGAGCCGTCCACCACGCCCGACGAGTTGCCGGCATGGTGCACAAAGCGGATGTCCAGATCGGGGTATTTGGCCAGGATCAGGCCACGGAAGGTGGTGCCCTTGTCGTCCAGCGCCACGTCGGCCAGGTTGGTGAAGGCGGGTTTCAGCCCGGCCAGGCCTTCGGCGGTGGTCTGCGGGCGTGGAAACTCTTCATGGTCCAGCGCCAGGCTGCCGTCCACCTTGTAGACCGGCACCACACTCTTGTTGAAGCGCCCTTCGGCAATCGCCACCGCCGCACGCTGCTGGCTGACCAGCGCCAGCGCGTCCAGATCGCTGCGCGAGATGCCCTCCAGCGTGGCAATCGCATCGGCGCACACACCCTGGTGCGATTGCGGATGGCTGGCGCGCAGCCGCAGGTTGCCGCTGTCCATCATGCCGGGGCCGTCGCGCAGGGTGGCGGTCATCGACATCATCTCGGTGCCACCGGCCACCACCAGGTCTTCCATGCCCGACATGATGGACGCTGCCGCCAGGTTCACCGTGGTGATGCCCGAGCCGCAAAACCGGTCCAGCGTGACACCGCTGCTGCGCTGGTCGTAACCCGCATCCAGCGCCGACATGCGGCCCAGGTCACCGCCTTGTGTGCCGCGCTGGGTGCTGGTGCCCCACAGGATGTCGTCGACGTCGGCCGTGTTGATGCCAGTGCGTGCGGCCAGCGCCTTCAGCACCGTGGCGCCCAGGTGCTGCGGGTGCATGTCGGCCAGGGCGCCTTTGCCCACTTTGCCAATGCCACGCGGGGTGCGGCAAGCGTCGATGATCAGGGCTTCGGTCATGGGGGTCTCCAGCAGGATTTGGACGGGGGCCAATGCGCTGGGATTGTGGGCCTGCGCCGCGCCGCGCAACAGTCCGGCCGGTGACAGTGACCGCCGCCGCTTGGCCGTTACGCTGGCCGCCCACACTGAGAGTTCTTCGATGCCCGATGACAGCAGCAGCACCCCCGCAGCCGCACCGGTGGGCTACGACGTGGCTGCGGTCGAGGCCTGGATCACCACCCATGTGCCCAGCCTGCAGGCCCCGCTGGTCTGGACCCGGCTGGAAGGCGGGCACTCCAACCTGACCTATTTGCTGCAAGACACCCAAGGCCAGCGCGCGGTGATCCGCCGCCCACCGATGGGCGAGCTGCTGCCCAAGGCGCACGACATGGCGCGTGAATGGGCCTTGATCAGCGCCCTGGGACAAACCCGGGTGCCGGTGCCGCAGGCGCTGGGCTTTTGTGACAACCCCGCCATCACCGGCGCCCACTTCTACCTGATGGGCCATGTGGACGGCCACCCGCTGTACAGCGCTGACGATGCGCAACGCTGGGCGCCCGAGCCGCTGCGCCTGACGCTGGCGCACTCGTTCATCGATGTGCTGGCCGATCTGCATGCGCTGGACCCCGATGCGGTGGGCCTGGCCGATCTGGGCAAGAAAGAAGACTACATCGCGCGCCAGTTGAAAACCTGGTACCGCTCGTGGAATGCGTCTATCGCCGGCGCGAAGCTGGACGATCCGCGCGCCCACGACTTGCAGCAGTACTTTCTGCAGCATGTGCCCGAGCAAGGCCCGGCGCGCATCGTGCATGGCGACTACGGCCTGCACAACACCCTGGTGGGCGCCGACGGCCGGCTGGCCGCGGTGGTGGATTGGGAGATCTCCACCTTGGGCGATCCACTGGCCGACCTGGCCTATGCCCTGAACCAATGGGCCGAGCCGGGTGACCCCCCCGCTGTGCGCAACACCCCGCCCACCACGCTGCCGGGCTTTCCAAGCCGCAAGGCGCTGGCCGACCGCTATGCCACGCGCACCGGGCGTGATCTGTCGCGGCTGGACTATTACGTCGGCTTCAATCGCTGGAAATCCGCCGCCATCGTGCACGGCGTCTACGCCCGCTACCTGGAGGGCAAAAAAAGCAGCGTGGGCGTGGATCTGGACGGCTTGCGCCGGGGCATTGACCAATCGCTTGCGCTGGCCGAGGCGGCGGTGAATCGACTTGAAAAACAAACTCGTTGAGCGCCGCCGGATTGGCCCCTTCCCCCTGCCAGGGGGAAGGTTGGGATGGGGGTTCAGCTTTGGCGTTACACCGAGCTCGGACCCCCCCCCAAACCAACCCCAGCACAGGGGAGGGCGCAAA
>JANOBL010000192.1:0-1947 GCA_031411635.1 Betaproteobacteria bacterium | reverse complement strand
CCGCCGCGGCCCGCAAGGCGCCGGCGGCAGCCAGCGGCGGCAGCGTGGACCTTTTCTAGACCAAGCAACCGACAGACACTCGAAGATGCCCGTGACGAAGATCCGCGTGGTCGTGGTGGACGACTCCGCCCTGGTGCGGGGCCTGCTGGCCGAGATCATCAACCGGCAACCCGACATGGCGTGCATAGGCGCAGCCAGCGATCCGCTGGTGGCGCGCGAGATGATCCGCAACCTGAACCCCGATGTGATCACGCTGGATGTGGAGATGCCGCGCATGGACGGCATCGACTTCCTGGCCAAGCTGATGCGGCTGCGGCCGATGCCGGTGGTGATGGTGAGCACGCTGACCGAGCACGGCGCCGAGGTGACGCTGCGCGCGCTGGAGCTGGGTGCGGTGGAGTTTGTGGCCAAGCCCAGGATCGGCATCGCCAACGGGCTGCGCCTGCTGGCCGAAGACATCACCGACAAGCTGCGCATCGCCGCCCAGGCCCGGGTGCGGCGCCTGCCGCCGGCCAAGGCTGCGGTGGTGGCCAGCGTTGCTGGCCGCGGCGGTGCCAGTACCGCACCGGGTGTGCGCCAGGCCACCTCCATCGCCGGCCTGGGCCGGCTGTCCACCGAGAAGATCATCTTCATCGGCGCCTCCACCGGTGGCACCGAGGCCACCAAGGAGTTGCTGATGAACCTGCCGCACGATTGCCCGGCGGTGGTCATCACCCAGCACATGCCGGCCGGTTTTACCAAGAGTTATGCAGCGCGGCTGGACGGCCTGTGCCGCATCCGGGTCAAGGAGGCGGTGGACGGCGAGCGCATCCTGCCCGGCCATGCCTACATTGCGCCGGGCGGTTTTCATCTGTCCGTGCAGCGCTCGGGTGCCAACTACATCGCCCGTGTGCACGATGCTGAGCCGGTCAACCGCCACAAACCCAGCGTGGAGGTTTTGTTCGATTCAGCCGCCCGGCTGGTGGGGCCCAACGCACTGGGTGTGATGCTGACCGGCATGGGCGCCGATGGTGCGCGTGCGATGAAAGCCATGCGCGATGCTGGCAGCTACAACATCTGCCAGGACGAAGCAAGCTGCGTGGTGTTTGGCATGCCCCGCGAGGCGATTGCACACGGTGCCGCGCACGAGGTGCTGCCACTGCAGCGCATTGCGCCGGCCTTGCTGGAGCGGCTGCGCAGCACGGTGGGCTCTTTGACGCACCGCGTCTGATCGTCAGTTGCGAACCGGCACGATGCTGAAACTGGCCACGCCCTCCGACGCCGCAAGTTCCTCGGCGAGCAAGGCCGGCGCCGCAGCGCGGGCCCGGTCCAGCGCCACCACGCAGAACCGCCACACCGGCCGGCTGTCGTCGAACGTGATGCGCAAGCTGTCCTTCTGCACCCGATAACCGCGGGCTTCAGCGACCTGGACCAGCTCCGCGAAAGGCGGCGGCCCGCCCGGACTGAAAGTCAGGCTCACCTCAAGCGTCGCGCGGCCCGGCAACTTCGCTTCGAGACCGTGCAGCACGGACATCGACAGCATGCACAGCAGCGCCATCAGCAGCGCGGCAGGATAGAAGCCCACGCCCAGCAGAATGCCGATGGCCGATGCAGCCCAGATCGACGCAGCCGTGGTGAGACCGCTGATGCTCAGCCCGTCCTTCATGATGACGCCAGCGCCGAGAAAGCCGATGCCGGTGACCACCCCGCCCACCACCCGCGTTGGATCGGCGGCGATGTGGTCGGCCATGCCGCCATACCAGAAGGCGGCCTTGCCGACGAACACCGTGAGCGCGGTCGAGGCCATGCAGACCAGCCCGTACAGGCGCATGCCCGCAGCGCGACCGTTGTACGAGCGCTCATAGCCGATGAGCATGCCGAGCAGAAGGGCGCCGCCCAGATTCAGCCCGATGAAGGCGTTGGCGGCGAGAAAGGCGCCGCTCCAGTAGTGCTGCAGATCTCCCAACA
>JANOBL010000191.1:0-4511 GCA_031411635.1 Betaproteobacteria bacterium | reverse complement strand
TATGAGCATTGTTTTGTGCCGCTGATCCGCAAGAACACGCCGATCCCGGTGTCCAAAAGCGATGTGTTCTTCACCGTGCAAGACGGCCAGTCGTCGGTGGACATCACCGCCTACCAGGGCGAAGACCCGGACGCGCTGAACAACATCGAGATCGGCCGCTTCCGGGTTGAAGGCCTGAGCGACGTGCCATCCGGCAACCCCATCGTGATCAGCCTGTCGCTGGACTTGAACGGCATTCTTGAAGTGACCGCCCGCGAGAAACGCAGTGGCCTGCAGCGCAGCATCACGATCGGCAACGCACTGGCCCGTTTTGAGCAGGACAAACTGGACGCGGCGCGCAGCCGGGTGCAATCGCTGTTTGGTGAAGCGGCGGATGACGACCGCGCCGAAGCGACCGAGGCCGCTGCGGCAACGGGCGATCAACCGGCGCTGGACCGCCGCCGCCAAGGCGTCGAAGCCCAGGCGCTGCTGGAAAAGGCCGAGCGCTTGTTGCAAAACGCCAGCCCGGCTGATGCCGAAGACCTGGTCAACGCCATCGAGACCGTGAAGGACGCGCTGGCGGGCGACGAATCCGGGCTAAAAACAGCCATGGATGTGCTGGCCGACCTGCTGTATTACCTGGAGGTTTGAGCTTGGCCATGACCACAGCCGCAAACACAGCGCTGGCACGCTGCCCGGGCTGCCGGGCCCGGCTGGTGGACGAGCCCATCTGCCCCCGCTGCGGCTGCGACCTGGCGCTGGTGCGCCGCGCCGAGGCGCAGGCGCAGCGGCTCACCGTGCAAGCGGTTCAAGCCTGGGCCCGGGGGGACCACCGTGCAGCCCGCAGCAACGCCCGCGCCGCGCTGCGGCTGCAGCACCAGGCGCTGACCAAGGCGATCCTGGACCACCTGCCAACAGCCAGGCTGGGCGCGCCGTTTGGCTGATATGCGCTACCCGCCTGCAGCGCCAGACGGCAGCAAGCGGTCGTACTCTTTTTTGACAACCGCGTAGCACTCGCAGGTGGCGGCCTCCAGCTTGGCGCGGTTCAGCACCGTGATCCGGCCGCGGTTGTAGCGGATCGCGCCGTCGGCCTGCAGCCGCCCGGCTTCGGCCGTCACCCCCTCGCGCCGCACGCCCAGCATGTTGGCAATCAGCTCCTGCGTCATCAGCAGCTCGCTGCCGTCCAGCCGGTCCAGGCGCAGCAGCAGCCACCGGCAAAGCTGCTGGTAAACCGTGTGGTGCCGGTTGCAAACCGCCGTCTGCGCCATTTGCGTGATCAGCGCCTGGGTGTAGCGCAGCAGCAGGTGGCGCACCGCGCCGCCAAAATCAAAGGCCTCTTGCATGCTGTCGGCCGCCAGCCGGTAGCCACTGCCGGCACTTTGCACCACCGCGCGGCTGGTGGTGGTGCCGCCGCCGCCCATGAACAAGGCAATACCCACCAGGCCCTCGTTGCCGACCGATGCAATCTCGGCCGAGGCGCCGTTTTCGGTCACGTACTGGATCGACACGATCGCGGTCACCGGAAAGTAAACCTGGGTCATCACCACACCCGGCTCGTGCAGCACCTGGCCCAGCGGCAGGTCAACCCACTTCAGAAGCGGCCGCCAACGCTCGTAGGCCAGCGCCGGCAAGGCCGCCAGCAGACTGTTTTGTCGCGGGCCGGGGCGATGGCCCACAGCGGGGCATCGCGAGTGGCTCTCGGGCTGGCTGGTTGGTGTGGTCATCTCGGTGTGCACACGCCGAGGCTAGGCCCGTGTAGCCTGGGTGCATCCCGGCAAAAACCGCTTGCCGGTGTCGGACAAGGCGCCGATCTGGCCTGGCTGGCGCTGCGCCTGTGTTCGCTACCGAACGAACACCGCCGGCTTGGCTACCTACACTGCCAAGCAAACCAGGCCCGGGGTTAAGGGGATAAGGCCCATCCACCGGGCCACCCGCCCTGCGTTGGAGCCACCGCATCACCACCCCACCCGACCCCCAAAAAAACCATCTGCTGGCGGCGCTGCCGGAGGCTGAATGGGTGCGCTGGTTGCCGCAGCTTGAATTTGTCGATCTGCAGTTGGGCGAGGTGCTGTACGAGGCACACGGCACGCTGAGCCATGTGTACTTTCCAACCACCGCCATCGTTTCGCTGCTGTACGTGATGGAAAACGGTGCCTCGGCCGAGATCGCCGTGGTCGGCAATGAAGGCGTGGTTGGCATATCGCTGTTCATGGGGGGTGAGTCCACGCCCAGCCGGGCCGTGGTTCAAAGCGCCGGCCAGGGCTTTCGGCTGGCCTCGAAGGCAATCAAGGAAGCCTTCAATCACACGCCGGTGCTGCATTTGATGCTGCGCTACACGCAGGCGCTGATCACGCAGATGGCGCAGACGGCGGTGTGCAACCGGCACCATTCGCTGGACCAGCAGCTTTGCCGCTGGTTGCTGCTGAGCCTGGACCGCCTGGACAGCAACGACCTGGTGATGACCCAGGAGTTGATTGCCAACATGCTGGGTGTGCGCCGTGAGGGCGTGACCGAGGGCGCGCTCAAGCTGCAGAAATCGGGCTTGATCCGCTATGCACGCGGCCGCATCACGGTGCTGGACCGCCCCGGACTGGAGCAACGCACCTGCGAGTGTTATGCGGTGGTCAAGAACGAATACGACCGGCTGCTGCCGGTCAAAACCGCCGTGTGAGCCCCGCCACCGAAAACCATCTGATAGCTTCGCTGCCGCGCATCGATAGTCTGCGCCTGCTCAAGTGCTGCGAACCGGTGCAACTGGTGCTGTCCGAGGTGCTTTGCGAGCCGGCCCAGCCCACCCGGCATGTGTATTTTCCGAGCCAGGGTTTCATTTCGCTGGTGCGGCCGGTGGATGCCCACCTGGGCGTGGAAGTGGGCATGGTCGGGCGCGAGGGCATGCTGGGGGCACAGCTCGCGCTGGGTGTGTTGATCTCACCACTGCGCGCCCTGGTGCAGGGCGCCGGTGTCGCCTGGCGCGTTGAGGCAAACGCATTCCAGACCGAGCTGGCCCAAAGCAGCGCCTTGCAGCACCAACTGCACCGCTACCTGTATGTGCTGATGGCGCAATTGGCCACCTCGGCGGCATGTTTACGGTTTCACCTGATCGGCCCCCGGCTGGCGCGCTGGCTGTTGATGAGCCAGGACCGCGCGCATGCCGACAGCTTCCACGTCACGCAGGAGTTTCTGGCCTTCATGCTGGGCGTGCGCCGGGTGGGCATCACCGCAGCGGCCAGTGCCTTGCAGCGCGCCGGGCTGATCGAATACCGGCGCGGGGAGCTGACAGTGCTCGATCGATCCGGGCTGGAAGCGGCGGCCTGCAGTTGTTACCTGGCCGACCAACAGGCTTATACCGACGTGCTGTAGCCCCAGCGCAGCGGCCCGCTGGTTGACGCACCCCCAGCCCTGCCGCTATGTTCGGCAACGCACAGACGCCCGATCCCGGCCACGCGCAAGCTGCTGGCAGGCTCTCTGCCATGACCCGCATCGCCGTTCCACACCAACCCACCGTGTTTCGCCGCTGATGGACAGCGCGCTGATCAGCCTGCTGGGCGCGTTTTTGCTGTCGATCATCGGCTTGTTTGCGTTCATTTGGTCGTTGCGCCAGGGGCTGCTGGTCGAGAACCCCCGGGGTGCATCGGTCATCTTCGAACGTGGCGAGATTGGCCGGGTGGATGATCCCGCGCTGGAACCCCAGGTACAGGTGGCGATGCAAGAAGCCGTCACACCGCGTGGCGATCCGGTGGTGGCGGCCGACCTGACCGAGGTGTCAGACCGCGTTGCGGCCGACCAATCCAGCGCCTTCCCGGTCTTCATGTGCCTGGCCTTTGCCTGCGTCTGGCTGTTGATCGGCTCGGTGGCCGGGCTGGTGGCATCGATCAAATTGCACGAGCCCGATTGGCTGGTCAACGATGCCTGGCTCAGCTTTGGCCGCATCCGCACCGTGCACCTCAACGCGGTGATCTACGGCTGGGCCACCAACGGTGCGCTGGGCATCATCCTGTGGTTGCTGCCACGTTTGCTGCGCACGCAGTTGCATGGGGCGGTGTGGGCGATGCTGGGCGGCACGCTGATCAACGTGGGCGTGGCCGCCGGCATCGGTGCCATAGCGATCGGCTGGACCGACGGCATGGAGTACCTGGAGATCCCGTGGCAGATCGGCATCTTCATCGTGCTGGGTTTTGTGCTGATCATCGCCAGCGCGCTGTACACGCTGGTCAACCGCCGGGTGGAGCACCTGTATGTCAGCGTCTGGTACCTTGTGGCCGCGCTGCTGTGGATTGCGCTGCTTTACATCGTCGGCAAGCTGCCGGGTGTGCACACCGGCGTGCAGCAGGCCACCACCAACTGGTGGTACGGCCACAACGCGCTGGGCCTGTGGTTTACGCCGGTGGCGGTGGGGGCGATCTACTACTTTCTGCCCAAGATCATCGGGCGGCCGGTGAGCTCATACAACCTGTCGATCCTCGGGTTCTGGACGCTCGCGTTTTTCTATGGGCAGGTCGGCGGCCATCACTTGATCGGTGGCCCGGTGCCGG
>JANOBL010000190.1:0-6120 GCA_031411635.1 Betaproteobacteria bacterium | reverse complement strand
TGCGCGCAGCGCGCGGGCGGTGGTGCCGGTGCCCTGACGATAGACAGGTCACTTCACTGGTCATGACGAGCCTGGTACCGGTTGGTGAGTGGCGCCGGCCCTGCAGGCTGCTGCCCGCCCCTCAAGCAACCGGCGGCCATGCGTTTCTCGGTCCATACCGGGTCCAACCCATGGAACTTTCAATCCAAGGTCATCGGCGCCTTGGCCACTGAAACCACTCAAACAAACCCATGCCCGCCAGCATCGCAACGACAAACACCAGCGCCTTGGCCTGCCCCGTGCCAAGCGCCACCAAGCCGGGCCCAGAGCAGAAACCCGCCACGCCCCAGCCGATGCCAAACAGCGCACTGCCGGCGAGCAGGCGTCGGTCGATCCGGCGTGCGGCGGGCAGTGTCGTCTCGACACCCAACAGCGACAGCGTGCGCCGCCTGGTGGCAAAAAACGCCGGCCCACCGATGCCGATGGCACCTGCCATCACCAGCGCCAGCGACGGATCCCAGGCGCCCGCCAGGTCAAGAAATGCCAGCACCTTGGCCGGGTTGGTCATGCCCGACACGATCAAACCCGGCTCGAACACCAGGCCGGCCAACAACGCAAGCCGCCAGCCCACAGCACCAGACACCGGCTTCAGCAGCCCGCCCAGGATGCCGCTGATGCCGGCAATGCGGCCGTTGAGCAGCCACAGCAACGCCGCAGCGCTGCCGATCAGCACACCACCGGCCAGCGCCGGCCCCGGTGTGAACAGGTTCCAGGCGATGCTCATCAGGCGTCCTTGGGGCCGTCTTTGGGACAGTACAGGCGGTACGGCAGCGCCAGCATCTCCAGCAGCGCCGGGTCCACCAATGCTTGCGGGTCGATGACAACTGGGTGCAGTGCGTTCATGCCGTGGGCTTTGGATTCATGCCAATCAGACCAGCGCGATGAGCCCGGGGCCACCATGGCCGGCCTGCAAGCCAGCCTGACGCCGGTGCTGCCGGCCTGACCTCAAGCGCACCGTAGGACGTGGCCGACAAGCGCCAGTGTCGTTGGACTATGGCCCGGCAGGGTCCGGCTGCGCAACATCGGGGCCACCCACCATGATGCTTGAAGGAGCACGCCATGAGCCCCCTGCCCGCCCAGCGCGCCACAGAACAACAACGCCAGTTGGCCCATTTGATCAAGGGCCAGCGCACCGCCATGTTGACGATGGCCGCCGCCACTGGCGGCCAGCTTGAAAGCAAGCCGATGACCGTGCTGAGCCATGACTCAGAAGGCTGCTTCTGGTTCTTTTGCGAGGCAGCACCGCATGACGCGGTGCTGCGTGAGCGCTACAAACAAGCCAATCTGGCCTTCAGCGACGAAGCCAATGCCACCTATGTGTCGGTGTCGGGCCACGGTGAGTTGGTGCATGACCGCGAGCGCATCCACGCGCTGTGGACGGCCGCGGCCAAACCGTGGTTCCCCGAAGGGCCCGACTCGCCCAACCTGGCTTTGCTGAAGTTTGTGCCCAGCCAGGCCGAGTACTGGGACGGCCCCGGCAGCCGCGTGGTGCGCCTGCTGGCGCTGGCCGCATCGGTGGTGGCCGGCAAGCCGCTGGGCATGGGGGACCACGCAGTGCTGACGCAGGTCGGCCCGTCTGCAGCCGGCGGTGGCGTCAATGCCCGATAGTCAGCCCGCCGCGTTGCCCGCAATCGCCGCCGCCAGGCGTGGCAGCAGCGCCAGCGGCAGGTCATGCCCCATGCCGGGGATGATGTCGGCCGCGGCGCCGGCAATCTTGCGCTGCAGATCGTGCGCCGCGGCCACCGGCACCAGCGCATCGGCCTGGCCATGGATCACCAGCGTGCGGGCCCGGATGCGGCCCAGCAGTGCCGAGCGGTCGCCATCTGCAGCCACCGCCAGCAATTGGCGCGCCGTGCCATCGGGCCGCCAGGCGCGGCGCACCATCGCTTCCAGCCGCTGACGCTGGCGTGCCGGATCTGGCCGGTACTGTGGACTGCCGATAAGCTGCAACAAGCCTTCAAGATGCGCCACCACATCGGCCAGCGCGCGGCTGCGGGGCCGCTTGAGCAGCGCTTGCCGCACCGCAAAACTGGGCTGCGGCAAACCGCGTGCACCCGAGGTGGTCATGATCAGGCCCAGGCTCTTGACACGCTCGGGTTGCCGGGCGGCGATGTGCTGCGCAATCATGCCGCCCATCGACGCACCACACAGATGCGCGCTGGTGATGCCCAGTGCGTCCAGCACACCCAGTGCATCGCTGGCCATGTCGTCCAGCGTGTACGGTGAGTGCACCCGCACCCGCAGCCGCAGCAGGTAGCGCAACGAGGCCCGTGCCAGGCTGGGCACACCGGCAGCCTCAAAGCCCTGGCTGAGCCCGGCGTCGCGGTTGTCCAGCCGGATCACGCGGTAACCGCGCGCCACCAGATCAGCCACCAGTTCCTCGGGCCAGCCCACCAGCGGCATGCCCAGTCCCATGATCAGCAGCAGCGGTTCGCCGTCAGGAGGGCCTTGGTCGTCGATTTCGATCTGCAAGCCATTGGCAGCGATCTTCATGCTTTTTTGCCGCGGGTGGCTGGCCTGGCACGGCGTGGCTTTGGCGCTGCTGCCGCACCGGAGGCCGCACTGGTGGCCGCACTGGTGGCCGCAGCCACCGCGCCGCGCACCACGCCGCTCACCATCCCACCCACCACCGTGCCCACCGCCTGGCTCACCGATTCACCCACGCTGCTTAAGCCCTCGGCCAGGCGCTGCCGGGCCTGGCCCACCACCGCCCGCCCGGCGTGCGCCAGGCCGGCGGGCGCCCTGCCCTCGGCGCCTTCGGGGGGTGGGAGCAGGCACAGGTCTTCAAACGCGATCCGGATCGCATCGGCCAGCGCGCGTGGATTGGGCAGGGCCTGGGCATCGGCCACCAGGCCAAAGTCCATCTGCCGGTCGTAGCTTTCCACCGTGATGTTCAGGCCGATGCCATGCATCACGATCGACGTGGGGTAGTTGCTGACCATGCGTGCACCGGCCAGGTACAGCGGCACCGGCGGGCCGGGCACGTTGCTGATCGTCAGATTGGCCAACAGCGGCAATCGCTCGGCCACCTTGGCCTTGCCGTACAGCGCTGTCAGCGCCTCCACCAGCCAGGGCACGCCGATCGACGGGTAATCGGTGGGCAGGATGCTTTTCAGGCTGCCCATGGTTTCTTTCATCGCCGTGGTGGCGGCCTTCACATGGGCCAGGCGCTTGGCCAGGTCCGGGATATGGGTGCCCAGGCTGACCAGGCTCATCGACGCCTGCGTGGTGGCGGTGGTATCGCCTTTTTCGCGCAGCGACACCGGCACCGCCGCCACCAGCGATTTGCGCGGCAAGGTGGCGTGTTTGCTCAGGTAGCGGCGCAGCGCGGTGGCGCAGATCACCAGCACGATGTCGTTCAACGTGGCGCCGTGCGCACGGCCCAGCGCCTTGAGCTGCGGCAGCGGCAGGCTGACACCGGCAAAGCTGCGGCCGGCGGTCATCGACTGGTTGAACGGTGTGCGCGGCGCCAGACTCAGGTTGCTGACGGTGGGCGCTTTGTCTTCACCCTGACGCTTGCCGCGCAACAGCCGGGTGTGCGACAGCACCTGCCCGGCCGCATCGGCCAGCGTGCCAATGGTGCCGGGCAGGTTCTTGATGATGCCGGCCACCTGCGAGGCCTCGTTGGCGATGGCACCGCGCAGCATCTGGCCCAGGCCCAGCCGCAAGGTCTTGCTGCGGGTGCTGGGGCGGATCTCCAGGCTGCGGCCCGCCGCGCTGGTGTCCAGGATCACTTGCGCCACCGCCACCGCCGCCTGGCCATCCACCGCTGCATGGTGAAACTGCGAGTACAGGCCAATGCGTGGGTGGCCATCGGCGCTGGGGCCCAGGCCCTCCAGCACAAAAAACTTCCACAACGGGCGGGTCCGGTCCAGGCGCTGGGCATGCAGCTCACTGACCACCGCCTCCAGCTCGGCCATGCCGTCGCCCTGCCTGGCCGATTTGGGCAGCTTGACCGAGACGATGTGCTGGTTGAGATCCACCTCGGCATCCACCCAGGCCGGGTTGGCCAGGTTCAGCGGCATCCACCACAGGCGGCGGCGCAGCACCGGCAGCAGCGGCAGCCGGGTGGCCATGTGGCGGCGCAACTGCGGCACAAAACTGCCGCGAAATCCAGCCGGCAGCTCGTACACATTGAGCGCGCCCACATGCATCGGCATCTCGGGTGTTTCGAGGTGGAGAAAGGTGGCGTCCAGGCCGGAGAGCTGTTTCATGCCAGCGATGCTAGGCGGGCGCGCCGCTGCGGGGACGGGTATTCACCCTAGACCGGCAGCAGTGCCCCGCGCTGCAACGCCCCGCCGCTCGCGCCGCCCCAGCCATTCATTGAACAACAGCGCACCGATCACCAGCGCACCGCCGCTCAGCGCGGTGGGCCCCGGTGCCTCACCGGCACCCACCCAGGCCAGCAGCACACCAAACACCACCTCCAGCAGGCCGATCAGCGAGATCTCGGGTGCCGGCAGCACCCGCGTCAACCACACCGCCAGCAAACAGGGGATGGCCAGTTGAAACACGCCCAGCAGCGCCAGCAGCGACAAATCGTGCGCAGTGGCCGACAAGGGCAGCGACAGCGGCAACGTGACCAGCGCCGAGATCAACGCACCCAGCAGCACCGCCGGCAGCATGTCGGGCGCTGGTTGCGCCGCGGGATCGCGCGCATGGCGCTGGTGCAGGTGCTGCAGCAAGGTCCAGTTGGTGGCGCCGGCAATCGGCACGCCCAGCGCCACCAGCGCGCCTGTCATCGATGCGCCGCCGGAAAACGCCTGCTGGCCAAACATCCAGGCAATGCCGATACCCGCCACGGTGATCGCGGCCCAGGTGCGGCCAGGCAAAAGGTGCTGCAGAAACACGCGCGAGAACAGCGCGGTGAGCAGCGGCGCAATCGACATCGTGATCAGCACCGTGGCCACCGTGGTCAGCGTGATCGCCAGCATGAAGTTGGTGTACATCACGGCCCAGCACAGGCCGGATACCCACAGCGCCCGGCCACCGCGGGTGATGTCGGTCCACAGCCGGGGCCCGCGCATCAGCAGCAGCGCAACAGCCAAGGCCAGCACATTGAAGGCGCTGCGCCAGAACGTCACCTCAAAGCTGCGCGCGGCCTGCAGGTGGCGGGTGACCACGCCGGCGGTGCTCCACAGCAGCGTGACCAGCAGCATCAGCAATACGGCGCGGGAATGCGTCAGACGCATGACGCCAGATGCAACGATCAACCGTTGTCGCGGCTGGCGCGCTTGCGGTCGTGTTCTTTGAGATGGCGCTTGCGGATGCGGATGCTCTTGGGCGTGATCTCCACCAACTCATCGTCGGCGATGAACTCCACCGCATACTCCAGGCTCAGCTCGATCGCCGGCGTGATCTTGATCGCGTCTTCCTTGCCCGAGACACGGAAGTTGGTGAGCTGCTTTTGCCGCACCGCATTGACCACCAGGTCGTTGTCGCGGCTGTGGATGCCGACGATCATGCCCTCGTACACCGGGTCGCCGGCCTTGACAAACATGCGGCCGCGGTCGTCCAGCTTGCCCAGTGCGTAGGTCACGATCTCGCCGTCGTCCATGCTGATCAGCACACCCTGCTTGCGGCCTTCGATCTCACCCTTGTAGGCCTCGTAGCCGTCGAAGATATTGCTGATCAGGCCGGTGCCACGGGTCAGGTTCAAGAACTCGTTGGAGAAGCCGATCAGCCCCCGCGCCGGGATGCGGTATTCCAGCCGCACGCGGCCGCGGCCGTCGGTTTCCATGTTGACCAGGTCGCCCTTGCGCATGCCCAGGGCCTGCATCACACCGCCCTGGTGCTGGTCTTCCACGTCGGCGGTCACCAGTTCGATCGGCTCATGGCGCTCACCGTCCACTTCGTGAAACACCACCCGTGGCCGGCTGACGGCCAGCTCATAGCCCTCGCGGCGCATGTTTTCCAGCAGGATTGTGAGGTGCAGCTCGCCGCGGCCCATGACCTCGAAAATGCCTTCCTCACCGGTTTCCTTGACCCGCAGCGCCACGTTGGATTGCAGCTCCTTCTGCAACCGGTCCCAGATCTGGCGGCTCGTCACGAACTTGCCTTCACGGCCCGCCAGCGGGCTGG
>JANOBL010000189.1:0-2182 GCA_031411635.1 Betaproteobacteria bacterium | reverse complement strand
GGCCTGGTCGGCGTGCTGGCCGACCGGGCGCTGCCGGGCGAAGCCAGCCACCGCGCGGGCAGCGTGCGACTGATGTTTCTGGGCCACGAGGCGGTGTTCTCGGACGGCCCGTTTCGGCTGGCCGATCTGCTGCGCCGGCGCATCATCTTCATGGTGGGCCTGTACCGGGGCGGGCCGGTGTACGAGGCGCGGTTTGAGCCGCTGGCCGATTTCAGTCAACGCCTGCGCGACCCGGCCGCGCGCGAGGCCCGCATCCACCAGGCGCTGGCCGATTACGTGGCCAGGCTGGAGGCGCTGTGCCGCGAGCAACCCGACAACTGGTTCAATTTCCATGATTTCTGGCATGAAGACGATTGAGCCGCGGCGGGGTCTGACGCGGATGCTGGCGCTGGGCGTTGCACTGTGGCTGGGCCTGGCCGGCGCAGCGCAGGCGCTGGAACTCGACGAGCTGATGGCGGTGCTGGCGTTGACCCGCAGCGGCCAGGCCCGGTTTACCGAGCAGCGCCAGGTCAAGGGCCTGGAGGCGCCGCTGCTCAGCAGCGGCCTGCTGAGTTTTGCCGCGCCCGATCGCTTTACCCGCCAAACCTTGCTGCCGCGCGCCGAAACCATGGCGGTGGACGGCAACAGCGTGACCGTCAGCCGCAACGGCCGCAGCCGGGTGCTGGCCCTGGACGCTGCGCCCGAGATGCTGGCCATCGTCGAGGCGGTGCGTGGCACCTTGACCGGCAACGGTCGCAGCCTGCGGCAGCATTTCAAACCCCTGCTGACCGGCAGCGCCGAGTCGTGGTTGCTGGAGCTGGTGCCGGTGGAGCCCAGGCTGGCCGCGTTGTTGACCAAGGTGCGTATCAGTGGCCAGCGCGCCGAGCTGCGCAGCGTGGAAATGCGCTTGGCCGATGGCGACAGCTCGATGATGATGATCGAGGCGGTGGCCGACGCGCCCGCCGCCCTGCGTTAGTCGCCTTTTTCGCCGCCCAGACCAGGAGCCGGTTGTGAAATCCCCCGTCGATAGAAAGACCGTCGATCTCTCGGCTTATCCTGAATTGGTCGTGATCTACCTCGGCATGCGGCTGCGCTCGCTGAAAGGATTGCTGACCTTGGTAAAAACCGGGCCGCAGATTGCAAAATCCGGCGCACAGCGCCCAGCGGGCTTGTTGCAATACGAAAGCAACATCATCTATTCGTTTTTTCCGTTGCATGTTGGCATGCGTTGGTACTGGCAGGATTTTGAAACCATGGAGGCCTGGGCGCGCTCGGAGACCCACCGCTTGTGGTGGCAAAAGTACCTTCGTGATTCTGGCGGCACCGGGTTTTGGCACGAGACATATTTTATGCGGGGTGGCATGGAGGCGGTGTACGACGATGTCAGCGGCCCTGCCATCGGCTTCCAGGCATTTGCACCCAGCGTCGCCGCCCGCGGATCGATGTTTTCGGCGCGCAGCCGCCTCCGTATGTCCGGAGAAACACCAGCGCAACCGCCAGGCACGGCTGAAAATGAGCTGGATTGAACCAGACTAACTGTCTGCAACCAAAACCAAGCCACCGTTGATCATGCGCATTGACCACATCGCCCGCTGGGCCGAGGATATTGAAAGCGTGCTGCTGGACCCGGATGGCAACCGGATTGAAATCACTGCGTGAGCAAACTGGTTTGGCGCGAGACGCCAGTTGTTAATCTGGGCCGGCAATGATCAATGAATCAAAAAACGCGGCGGGTTTTACCAACCAAGCCGATTATTTTTGTGCGCTGGAGCGGGCCCGCGCTGCTGCCCTGGTGGCCCGCGATATCGGTCTGGCGCGCCAACTGCAGGCGCCCGATTACCAGTTGATCAGCCCGTCCGGGGTTTCATTTTCAAGCGACAGGTATCTTGAAAAGATTGAGGCGGGTATCCTGGTCTACCTTCGATGGCAGATTGGCCAGATCGCCGTCAGGGCCTCGGATGCGATGGCGATGGTTCGTTACCAAGCGACACTGGAGTTGGCTTCGGACGATGGCAAAAGCACGCCCATCGATTGCTGGCATACCGATGGCTATGAATTGCGGGGCGATTTTTGGCAGGCGATCTGGTCACAAGCCACCGCAATCCGGCAGCCGGCCGGCGAACCCCCTTGATGCGCAGCGCCGCGCTGCGTCCACGCCAACGCACTGCGTTGCTACTGGCCTGGGCGCTGCTGATGCTGCTGG
>JANOBL010000188.1:0-3225 GCA_031411635.1 Betaproteobacteria bacterium | reverse complement strand
GATCGCGGCCGAAACCAAAAAGTGGGCGGCGGTGGTCAAGGCCTCGGGGGCCAGGGTGGATTGAGGGCGATTGCCGCTCAGCGCACCCGGCGCCGCGCCAGCAGCAGTGTCAACAAGCCCCCGGCCAACATCGCCCAAGTGGCCGGCTCGGGCACGGCGCCGGCGTAAAACACATGGTCCACCTCCCAGTCCACGCTGTGCTGGAAGCCGACCCGGATAGACCCGATGCCGCCGGCAAACGTGGCGCCGACAAAACGGTCCTCGGTGGTGCTGCTGAGCGCCGAGCCATCGCCAAACGCAAAGCTGGTGCTGCCTTGCGACACGCCCAACCCGTCAAACACCTCCAGCGTCGCGACATCGAAGCCAAGCGGTCCGCCGTCAAAACGGTTGCCGACATCGGTAAAGGCCAAACCCGCGTGCGTCGGCAGCGCGCCCAGCGTCGCGGCGGAGAAGCTGAAGCTCATCGTGCTCAGCGCGCCGGTGCTGTACCAGCTTTGGCCCGCTGCACCGCTGCCGTCGATGACACCGTCGTCGGCGTCCACCGAATCGGCAAACACGCCGTGGCCCGACGCAAAACCACCCGACACCGACAGGCCTGGCGCATTGGCCAGGCTGTCCTCGAAGGTTTCCAGGAAACTGTAGCCAAACGGCCCGGCCAGCGGGTTGTTCGACGCCTGCAGGTAGGGCGTGGGCGCGGTGAACGTGGCGGCGGCCTGGACCGAGGTGGCGGCCAGCAAAGCCAGTGAAGCGAGCAGGGTCAGGCGCATGGAAGGTCTCGGGCGATGAGGCAGGCTGCGATCGTGACACAGGCCCCGGTTGGGCCACGGCCCGGACTTGGGGGGTCGGCGGCCAATCGAGGGCCCGGCCCGAACACCTCAGCGCGCGGGCGGACCGGCCTCGATGAAGCCCACCACATCGTCCAGCACCGGCGCCAGCCAGTGCAGCGGCCCGGCCATCGCGCCCACCAGGGTCAGGTGGTTGACACGCGGGTACAGGTGCAGGTCCACGCTGACCCCGGCGGCGCGCAGCCGCTGCGCCAGGCCCACGCTGTTGCGCTGCGGGTTGACCAGTTTGTCCTCGGCCGCAGCACCCAGAAAACTGCGGGGTGCGGCGGCGCTGGCCAGCGCCAGCGGCTGGGTACCGGGTGGGTAGTGGGGGTGGAAAAACACCGGCTGGGCGTCGGGGTTGGTCATCGGCAGAAAGTCATACGGCCCGGCCAGGCCGATCCAGCCGGCCAGCTCCTTGGGCGCATGGCCGGTGGGCGCCAACCGGGACGCATCCAGCGCCAGCATCGCGGCGTTGTAAGCCCCGGCGCTGTGGCCCATCACAAACACCCGCTGCGGGTTGCCGCCCAGCCGCGCCGCCTCACGCAGGCCGTAGGCCAATGCCAGCGCGCAATCGGCCAAAAAATCGGGATAGCGCACCTCGGGATATAGCCGGTAATCGGCCACCAGCGTGATCACACCGCGTGCGGCCAGCGCCTCGCCGGCAAAGCGGTAATCGGCACGCTCACCCCGGTTCCACGAGCCGCCGTAGAAAAACACCACCACCGGATGGCCACCGGCCGGTGCCGCGCGGGTGGGCGCATACACGTCCAGCCGCTGGCGCGGCAGCGGGCCGTAAGCCACCGACGCCTGCACCTGCCGGCTGTTGATCGAGGCCAGCGCATTGAGCGTGGCGGTGGGCGCCAGCGCCAGCGCGGCCGCGGCCGCCACCAACAGCGCTAGCAACAGCCCCAGCGCGATCAGCATGCGGCGTGGGCGCAGCACAGCATCAAAGCCGCTTGGCCCGCAGATGCAGGGCCAGCCAATCGGAGGCGGCGTTGGCAGCGGTCTCAAACTCGGCGCCATAGGCATCAAAGTGGCCGCCGTCCAGCAACACCAGGCGCTTGGGCTCCAGCGCCCGGCCGTAGGCGGCGATCGCCTCGTCGGCCACCGCCAGCGCATCGTTGCGGGCCACGATCATCAGCAGCGGTTTGGGGCTGATGCAATCGATCATTGCGCCGGGCTCGTACTCCATCAGCATCTCGAACGAGCGCAAGCTCACCTCGTTGCGCCTGGCCGGCGCGCGGTCGGCGGCGGTGCGGGTGAACCAGCCCCAGGCATCGGCACCCGGAAACGCCGCCGGCACAGCCGGATCGTCGGCCACCACCGGGATGTAGGTTGGTGGCTGGCCGGCAAAACGCGCCGCCCGGTCGGCATCACACATCGCACGCAGGCCGGGCAGGATGTCGGGCCGCACCAGCCGGCGCACATTGCGCCAGCCGCTGATCAGCGGCGCCTGCGACACCACGCAGCGCACCCGGTTGTCGATCGCGCCCAGCACCAGCGCATGGCCGCCGCTGTAGCTGCTGCCCCACACGCCCAGCCGCGTGGCATCGATCTCGGGCCGGCTGGCGGCATAGCTCAGCGCGTGGCGGTAATCGCGAATCTGCGCCACCGGGTCGATCTCCTGGCGCGGCTGGCCGTCGCTGGCGCCAAAGTTGCGGTGGTCAAACACCAATACCGCCATGCCGGCCTGGGCGAAGCGCTCGGCATACGCATCGAGAAACATCTCTTTGACGGCCGAAAATCCATGCGCCATCACCACCGCCGGCAGTGGGCCGTTGCGCTTGTCGGGACGGTTTTCTGGCAGATACAACCAGCCGCGCAAGCGTTGGCCGGCGGTGGCAAATTCAGCGTCGAATTCGATGTCCTGGCGCATGGGGCACTCCTTGGGGCTGGGCACAGTGCTTACGGCGCCCAGCGCAGCCCGGATGCACGCCCCGCCCGCCAATCAGGCCCAGATCACCGGCTGGCGCGATCCGGACCAGGCCTCGTAACGGGCGCCGTAAACCTCTTCCACCCGGTTGCGCTTGACCTTGAAGGTGGGCGTGATGAAGCCGTTGTCCACGCTCCAGGGCTCGGTGACGAGGATCAGGCAATCGAGCTGTTCATGCGGGTCCAGCGTGGCGTTGACCGTCTTCAGGTGCGCACCCAGCGAGGCCTGCAGCGCGCTGCGTCCAGCAGCATCGCCGGCCGACTTGATCGCATCGGCATTGAGCATCAGCACCGCCAGCGGCTGGCCCAGGTTGGCGCCAGTGACGCAACAGGCCTCTACGGCGCCGTGCATCACCAGCTTGTCTTCAATCGGCGCCGGCGCCACGTACTAGCCCTTGCTGGTCTAGAACAGGTCTTTGACGCGGCCGGTGATCTTGAGGTAACCCTGCGCATCTACGCATCCCTT
>JANOBL010000187.1:0-11808 GCA_031411635.1 Betaproteobacteria bacterium | reverse complement strand
GAACCTCACGGTCCCGGCCCCTGTCGGCCAGCAATCAACGCAGCCGCCGCTACGGCTTGCCTGGCGGCGACGCGGTGGCCAGCACCAGCTTGGCCTCGGTGGCCGCCGGTGTGGCCGCCGTGGTGATCACCGAGGTATCGGCCGCCGCCGGCGCATCCACTTTCAGCGACGTCTTGGCCGGCGCCGCCAGCGCCGCTGCCACCTTGGCCTTGCCGCTGTAGTACGCGGGGTACCAGGCGGTGCTGGTCAGGATGGCGGCGTGCACACACAGTGCTATCACCGTCACCCCACCCAGAAACAGCGGCAAGCCCACGGTGGGTTTGACGACCAGCCAGATCTTTCCTTGGTTCATGGTCGGTCCTCTCAGTGCAGCCAGGGCGTGTAGATGTAGGCCAGCAAATGGGCCATCGCGGCAATGAAGCCAAACAGCCGCGTGCCCTCGATCACGTGCCGATGCAGTTCTTCGGCCTCCGCCAAGGTCAAGCCCGTCGGCCAGACCCGGTTGGGATCAATCTCCATCTCTTTCTCCTTCTCGGTGAATGGATCAAGCTCGTGCTGAACCCGCACGGGGGTGGTTCATGGCGTCTGCGGCCATTTGATGATTGTGAAGCTCAAGTGTATTTTTACATTGACACTTCAATGTGTTAGTTTATCTTGACACTCGACATGGGTCAACGAATCAGCGCTGCGGCAACACCGCTGGCTTGGGCGCCGGCCCAGCATTTGCGGCCCCATGTGATCGCATGCCCCAGCGCCACAAGATATCGGTGGGCATCGGCAACACCAGCAGCGAATGCTCCAGCGCGCCCAGTGCCAGCATCGTGCCCACCAGCGCCAGGCCAGCGGTCTCGAATGGGCTTGACACGCCGTTGAGCAGATGCCACCAGACCAGGATCGCGGCGCCAGTGCCCAGCGTGACCGAGACCGGAAACAACACATTCATCGGCGCGCGTTTGAAGTACGAGCCCATGTACTTCAGGTGTTGGGGAAGGAAGCTTTCACCCAGGTTGCGCACGCCCAGAAAGATGTTGAGCTTGGCGCTTTGGCGCATCAGCCACAGCACCATGAAGGTCCACAGCCCCACCCGGTTGGCGCCGTTGCCCACACAGGCCACCACGCCCAGCGCCAGCATGATCAGCGCCAGCTCGTGGTACAGCACAGCCTGCAACGCACACACCAGCCGGTGCCAGCCGGTGGCGCCCGCTGGGCAGGCGGTGCGCCTGGGGCCGGTGACCATGCCCAGCAAAAACGCCACCTCTTGCCAGGCCCACACCAGCAAGGCGCAGGTGAAGGCGCAATAGGCACCGGCCACGCTGGTGTCGTTGCGGGTGTGCACCAGCGCCCACAGCGCGGCGCCCAGCAGCAGCGTGGCGCCCTGCAAGGTGAGAGGAAAGGTGCGCGGCGGCAGGCCGTCCAGGTAGAGGATCACGCCGGTGCTGAACCACCACACAAACAGCGTGTAGGCGATGGGCAGGGCCAGGTCGTAACTCACGGTGCGGCGCCTGGGTTTGGGTGGCGTGCGCTCACCAGGCCGGCGCCATGTGGATGGTCTGCGGTAGCTGGTGCCGCTGTGTGGGCATCAGGTAAAGCCGGGCAAAGCTGCCAAACGCCGCCACCGCACAGCCAGCCTGCGCCAAACGGCCCAGCAAACCACCGCGCGCCTTGGCCGCTGCCATCTTGGTGGACAACCCACACAAACGGCGCAGGCCAGCGCGGAAGGCCGGGTTGTCGGTGTCCAGGGTCAGCGGAAACACCTGGCGCGAGATCTGGCTGGTGATGCGGAACACCTCAAAGTCGTACTCGTCGGCATCCAGCCCCATCGCGTCGTGCATCTCGGGGCGCTGGTGGTCGCGCACAAACATCGTGGCGTACACGGCCACCAGGAAGAAGCGTATCCACAGCTTGTTCAGGCCGCTGAGCAACTGCGGGTTGGCGCGCATGATCAGCGCAAACGATTCGCCATGGCGAAACTCGTCATTGCACCAGCGCTCAAACCAGCGAAAGATCGGGTGAAAGCGCAGCTCGGGGTGGCGCTCTAGCTGGCGGAAGATCGCGATATAGCGGGCGTAGCCGATCTTCTCCGACAAATAGGTGGCGTAGAAGATGTACTTGGGCTTGAAGTAGGTCTGGGCCTTGGTGCGCTTCAATTGCCCCAGGTCCACGCCCAGGCCGTAATCCTTCAGCGCGCTGTTGATGAAGTTGGCATGGCGTGATTCATCACGCGTCATGAAGGTCATCAGCTTCTTGATGTCGGGGTTGCTGACGTTCTTGCGGATCTCGTTGTACAGCACGCAGCCCGAAAACTCGCTGGTGAGCGAGCTGACCAGAAAGTCCAGAAACTCCTGCTTCAGCGCCGGCGGCAACTCACGGATCTCGCTTTTGAAAGCCTCGTCACGCTGGAAGTGGTCGTGGTTGTTGTCGCCCTCGTACTCGGCCATCACCTGGTCCCACTCCGCCCGCACCGGGGAGATGTCCAGCTTGTCCATCGCGGCAAAGTCGGTGGTGTAGAAGCGCGGGGTCAGCAGGGATTCGGCACGGGCGCGGGCCAGTGTGTCGGCCGGGCTGCTGATGTTGGCAGTGGTTTCCATAGGGTTCTCCGAGAGATCAGCGCGCAGCACCCAGCAACTGCGCAAACAGCGCCGAGTTGCTGGGGCCAAAGGATTCAAGGTCCACCCGCTCGGCGGTGGCGGGGTCCAGCAAGGTCAATCGGCCATCGGCGTGGGCTGTTAGCTGGAACGGCGTCTCGGCGCCGATGCCGGCACTGCGGCGCTGGCGCACCAAGGCCCGCAGTGCGCCGCGCAAGAAGCCGCCGCTGCCAGCGTCGATCACGCGCAGCGGCTGTGCGCCAGCAGCCCGCGGAGCGGTGGCATCAAACACCCGGATGCTGCCGTCGGCAGCGTCTTCAAAGTGCAAGGCCCGCTGGGCCACCACCGCCGCCTGGCTGCGGGTGCTGACATCCACACCCGTGAGGCGGATCGTGGCCACCGCCAGCAGTGCGATGCCTATCAACAACGCGGCGCCCAGCAGCGGGCCGCGTGGCACGGGCATGTTGTGGGAATGAGCGTGGGAATGGGTGGTCATCGTGATCAAGCTCTCAGGCCGCGTCAGCCAGGTGTTGGGTGCCTCGCGGCGACGGCCGGGCTTGGCTGCGCACTGGCACCACCGCGCGCACCGGCATCACCACCGATTGCGCCAGTGCATCGGCCAGCAAGGCGGCCACCGCTTTGGCATCGGGCAAGGCGCGCAGCATCGGCTCGGTGCGGGTAAAGCGCCACGGCCGCACATGCGGCCACAGGTGCAGGTAGCCGATGCGGTCTTCGGCATCCAGCACCAGCGCGATGTCACCAGCACCGTTGGCACTGGCCTGCAGGCGGGCGGCAGCTATGCGGCGCAGCGGCAGGTTGAAGGTGACAGTCAGCACAATGCCCACGCGCATCACGATGCGCCGGTCGGTCAGTGTGTAAACCGTGTTGTGCGCCACCAACCAGGCCAGCAGCGCAACAAAGCCCAGCGCCAGCGCGGCCAGCGGCACGGTCCACACCGTGGTGGCCAGCGTGGCAACAATGCCACCACCATCCACCAGCGTGGTCAGTGCACGCCAGGCGATCAGCACCGCAAAGTACAGCGCCAGGCCGCGCCAATGGAAACCCCGACTGGCCAGCAGACGCCAATCGGGTGCACCGCGCCACAGCAGCCGCTCACCGGCTGGCAGCGGTGCCGGCAGCCCGGGCTCGGCCTCGTCGTCGTGCTCGGAAACATGGGGTCTTCTACTCACAGCAGCGGCTCCTGGCGCGAAGGCAGCGCATACAAGGTGCCGGCGCCGTAATAAGCCATCACCCGCTCTTCTTCCAGCCGGGTGATCTGCTCGGGCTGGCTGATGGCCGGCACATCGGCAAAGTGCGCCGCCAAGATGGAACGCACCGTCACCCGGCGCTCGGTGACGCGGGCAAAGTTCATCGGCAGCAAAACCTTGCGGCCACTGCCTTCCACTGCCAGTTCCAGGTAGCGAAGGATGGCTTCCGAGCGGTCTACCCACAAGTCCACCACGGTGCCGCCCACCTGGCCATCGGCACCGTAAACCGGCAAACCACGCGGGTCGGGATCGTGGCTGTCCACGTCATAGCCTTCGGCCGCACGCAGCGGCACCAAACGGGGCTGGCCCTCGAAAGTCAGATCGGGGATGTCCTCGCGCTGGGCATACGCGCCCGGGCCCACACCGGCCAACATCGGGTTGCCGATCGGCAGCATCGGCGAGCCCGGTGCACGGGCGCTGCGCTCGGCACCCACCAGGGCCTGGCGGGCCGAGTTGGGGCCGGGGGCCATGTGCACTTGGCCGCTTTGCATCGTGAAGGTCTTGGCATCGGGCGTGGCCGGAAAGCCCTCGATCACCGCCCTGCCGCCGCGTCCATCACGCTCCAGCGGGTAGCCTTCGCGCTTGTTCTCGCGGTGCAGGTAGACGATCAGGCCGGCAAAAAATACCCAGAATAGGTACAGCACCACTTGGGCGACGTCGATGTGGCTGGTGATGGCACCGGAGTACATGGACTTTCTCCTTCTCGATTGGGGCTGAATACGGCGCTGCGGCTGCGCTCAACCCGGAAACTCTGCAAGACCAAACTTGGGCGCTTTGCTGCGATCACCGGCACGCCGCACCAGCGGACCCAGCGCCACCAGCGTGGCAAACAGCAAGGCGATTTCCAGGTGGTAGACAAAGCTGTAGCCGGTGGCCGGGCTGGCCATGCCGGCACCAAAAAAGCCGCTGGTGGCCAGCGCTGAGACACCATCACGCAGCGCGCCGCCGGCGGCGATGGCCAGGCCGGCGGCACTGGCTTGCACGGCGCCCCAGGCGCCCAAAGCGATCCCATTTTCCAAGCCAGGGCCGGCCGATGACGGGCGGGGCGCCCCCAGGCCAATCACCTCGGTCAGCGTGGCCACGCTGAAGAAGCCACCACCCAGGCCGATCAGCACCGCACCGGCACAAAACAGCAGCGGCGATGCCAGCGGCGCCGAGAAGATCACCGCTGCAAACGCCAACACACCGATCAGCGCACCCACTGCCGCCAACCGGATGGCATCGGCACCGTCTTGCAGCCGCCGCGCCGCCGCGCTGAAAGCCGCCAGTGCGCCGATTGCGGTAAACGCTGTCAGCATCGAGGTGCTGCCCACGTCCAGGCCCAGGATCTGGCCGCCAAACGGCTCCAGCAGGATGTCTTGCATGCTGAACGCCGCCGTGCCCAGGCCCACCGCCCACAGCAAGCGGCGCGCACGCGGCACGGCGGTGAAAGCGCGCCAGGCGTCGCTGAACCTGGGGGTCTGTGCTTGCACCGGGCGTGGCGCACCACGCGGCCGGCGCGGCTCCTGCTTCCACAGCGCCACACCGTTCAGCAGCATCGTCACCACCGCCGCGCCCTGCACCACCTGCACCAGCCGGGTGGGGCTGAAATCACGCAGCAGCCAGCCAAAGACCAGCGCGCTGACCAAGGTGCCCAGCAGCAGCGACACGTACAACAGCGCCACCACCCGAGGCCGGGTATCGGCCGGCGCCAGGTCGGTGGCCAGCGCCAGCCCGGCGGTCTGGGTGGTGTGCAGGCCAGCGCCCAGCAGCAGAAAACCTATCGCCGCGCCGGCATGGCCTACCCAGGCCGGGCCGTCACCGTCGCCGGTGAGCACCAGCATCGCAAACGGGATGATTGCCAGCCCGCCAAACTGCATCAGCGAGCCAAACCAGATGTAGGGCACACGCTTCCAGCCCAGCGCTGAAAAGTGGTTGTCGCTGCGGTGGCCCACCAGCGCGCGCAGCGGTGCAAACACAATCGGCAGCGCCACCATCAGCGCCACCAGCCAGGCCGGCACCGACAGCTCGACGATCATCACCCGGTTCAAGGTGCCATTCAGCAGCGCCAGCGCCATGCCCACCGACACCTGAAACAGCGACAAGCGCAGCAGCCGCGCCAGCGGCAGATCGGTGCTGGCGGCATCGGCAAACGGCAGCAGGCTGGCGGGCACCCGCAGCCAGCCGCGCACCGCGAGCTGCTGCACTTTCATGCGGCGGCCCCCAGCGTGCCCGGGTGCAGCCATTGCAGCGCCTGCGATTTGTAAAAGCCGCTGGACACCCGCTGTGTGTTGCCGGTGTGCCAGTGGCGCAGCACCGCATCACGCGCCCGCAGCGATGCCAGCCGGTCTGCGGCCATCGGGTTGAGCCAGGGTGCACGGTCCCCACGCGGAAACAGCCGGCCCAGCGAGATCATCGCGGCCAGCAGCGGCGTGCTGGGCGCAAACGTGAAGTTGATCGAGCCGGACGTGCGCTCGGCCAGCCGCGACAGCGCGGCCACCGCGTCGTCAGTGCCGTAGTGGATGATCGAATCCATTGCCACCACATGGCTGAAATCACCCAGCGCCGGGTCCAGCATGTCGCCGCTGCGGAAATCGATCCCACCGCCACCCGTGATGGCCGGCAAACGGGCCCGCGCCAAGTCCACCAGCTTGGGCGACAAGTCGATTGCCAGCACCTGGGCACCCCGCCTTGCGGCCTCCACCGCCAACGCGCCAGTGCCGCAGCCGGCATCCAGCACGCGCTGGCCGCGCATGTCGGCCGGCAGCCAGGACAGCAGCGTTGCACGCATCTGGTCGCGGCCAGCGCGCACCGTGGCGCGAATGCGGCCTACCGGGGCATCGCTGGTCAATCGCTCCCAGGCGGCGACGGCGGTGCGGTCAAAGTAGTGCTCGATCTCGCCACGGCGGGTGGTGTAGCTGGCGCTGTCCATGGTGGGCTGCCTTTGGGTGACTGGCTTCAATCGAACCCAAGCAAATCAAAGATGTCGCGGTCTTTCATCGGCACCGCGTTCAGCGGTTCACTGCCCAGCCACAGTGACGCGGCCAGCCGCATGTACTCTTTCTGCACCGCTTCCAGCTCGGGCGAGTACTCCATCTCGAACAAGGTGGATTTTTTCAGCCGGCTGCGGCGGATCACATCCAGGTCTGGAAAGTGCGCCGCCAGCTTCAGCCCGATCTTGTTGTTGTACTTGTCGATCTGGTCGGTGGCCGCGCTGCGGTTGGCAATCACGCCCCCCAGCCGCACGTTGTAGTTCTTGGCCTTGGCGCCGAGGGCTTGCACGATGCGGTTCATCGCAAAGATCGAATCAAAGTCATTCGCGGTGACGATCATTGCCCTGTCCGCATGCTGCAGCGGCGCGGCAAAACCACCACACACCACGTCGCCCAGCACGTCAAAGATCACCACATCGGTGTCTTCCAGCAAATGGTGCTCTTTCAGCAGCTTGACAGTCTGGCCCACCACGTAGCCGCCGCAACCGGTGCCTGCAGGGGGTCCACCGGCCTCCACGCACATCACGCCGTTGTAGCCCTCGAACACAAAGTCTTCGACCCGCAGCTCCTCGGCATGGAAGTCCACCGTCTCAAGCACGTCGATCACTGTGGGCAGCATCTTCTTGGTCAGCGTGAAGGTGCTGTCGTGCTTGGGATCGCAGCCGATCTGCAGCACCCGTTTGCCCAACTTCGAAAACGCCGCCGACAGATTGCTGGACGTGGTGCTCTTGCCGATGCCGCCCTTGCCGTAGATCGCAAACACCTTGGCGGTGCCGATCTTGACAGCCGGGTCCAGCATCACCTGCTGGCTGCCCTCGCCGTCGAGCTGGATGCGGGATGCCCCAGTGGGGCGGGCGCCACGTTGGATTTGCGATGGGGAGATGGTGGCGGTGTTCATGCGGCGGCCCTTTCAACGGCGGTCGTGGCGGCTGCGGAGGGGGCAAACACCCCTTCGAGCCGGTCTTCAAGTTCTTCGCCGGCACGCCGCAAGGCGTCCAGCGTCTGGGCATCGGGCTGCCAATAATTGCGCTCGCTGGCTTCGATCAGCCGGGTGGCCACCCGCGCCGATGCCGTGGGGTTCAGCCTGGCCAGGCGCTCGCGCATCGCCGGGTCCAGCAAGAAGGTTTCGGTGAGCTGCTGGTAGACCCAGGGCTGCACCTGGCCGGTGGTGGCCGACCAGCCCATCGTGTTGGTCACATGCACCTCGATCTGGCGCACACCCTCGTAGCCATGTTCCAGCATGCCCTCGTACCACTTGGGGTTCAGCATGCGGGTGCGGGTTTCCAGCGCCACTTGCTCTCGCAGGCTGCGCACCGCGCCGTCACCCTGGGTCTGGTCGCCGATGTACACCGGCGGCGTGGCGCCGCCCTTGGCCACTTTCACCGCCTGGGTGATGCCGCCCAAGGTGTCAAAGTAGTTGTCCACCGTGGTCACGCCCAGTTCCACCGAGTCCAGGTTCTGGTAAGTCAACTGCACATCGGCCAGCGCGCTTTTCAGCAGTGCGGTGTGTTGCACCGCGCGGCCGCTGCGGCCGTAGGCAAAGCCTTTGCGGCGGGTATAGGTCTCGGCCAGTTCACCCTCATCGGTCCACTGGCTGCTCTCGACCAGGTTGTTGACGTTGCTGCCATAGGCACCCTCGGCATTGCCATACACGCGCAGCGAGGCAATCTCCAGCGTGCAGCCATGCTCTTGCTGGTAGGCCAGCGCGTGTTTGCGGACCCAGTTCATCTCCACCGGCTCATCGGCCGATGCGGCCAGAAACGCGGCCTCGGCCAGCAGCTTGATCTGCAGCGGCATCAAGTCCCGGAAGATGCCCGACAAGGTGACCACCACATCCACCCGCGGCCGGCCCAGCTCGGCCAGCGGGATCAACGTGGCGCCTGCAATGCGGCCATAGCTGTCAAAGCGCGGCAGCACACCCATCAGCGCCAGCACCTGGGCCATCGGCGCACCTTCGTTCTTCAGGTTGTCGCTGCCCCACAGCACCATCGCAATCGATTCGGGCAGCGCATGGCCTTCTGCAATGTGTTTGTCCAGCAATAGCTGCGCTTGTTTGGCGCCGTCTTTCACCGCAAACGCACTGGGGATGCGGAACGGGTCAAAGCCGTGGATGTTGCGGCCAGTGGGCAGCACAGCGGGGGTGCGCAGGATGTCGCCGCCCGGCGCCGGGCGGATGTAGCGGCCGTCCAATGCACGCAGCATCGCCGCCACTTCGGTGTCTTGGGCCAGCATGGCATTGGCGCTGATCAGCTCGCGCATCAACTCGCGGGTGGCGCTGTCGTGCGGCAGCTTGGCGATGTCCAGCGTGGTCTCCAGGCTGTGGCCAGCCACCAGCGCTTCAACCACAGAGCGAGGCAATTGCCGGCCGTGCGACGCATCGGCCATTGCCAGCAGCATGTCCACACGCTGCTCGGCGCAGGGTGCACGCCCCGCCACATGCAGGCCATGCGGGATCAGCGTGTATTCCAGCGCCAGCATCAACTCGGCCAGCTTGGCCACCTGTTTGTCGGCTGCGGCCTCCCAGGCCGGCTCGGCCGCCATCAGGTTCAAGGCCGCCGCCTGGGCTTGCAGAAGCACGGCCAGTTCGGCCCGGTCCGCCGCCAACGGGGCCATCGCCCGCCAACGGTCGATGCCGGCTTTCAGCTCGCTCAGGCCCTTGTACAAGCCGGCTTGCGCCACCGGCGGCGTCATGTAGCTGATCAAGGTGGCGCCTGAGCGGCGCTTGGCAATCGCGCCTTCGGACGGGTTGTTCGACGCGTACAAATACAGGTTGGGCAGGTCGGCGATCAAGCGGTCGGGCCAGCAGTTGCCACTCAAGCCGCTTTGTTTGCCGGGCATGAATTCCAGCGCGCCGTGGGTGCCGAAATGCAGCACCGCATGGGCCTTGAAATCCTCGCGCAGGTAGCGGTAAAAGGCCGAGAACGCATGCGTCGGCGTCAGGCCCTTTTCAAACAGCAGCCGCATCGGGTCGCCTTCGTAACCAAACGACGGCTGCACGGCCACCAGCACATTGCCAAACTGCTTGCCCAACACGAAGATGGCGCGGCCATTGCTGAGCTGCCGGCCGGGTGCCGGGCCCCATTGGGCTTCGATCTGTTTCAGCCAGCGCTCGCGCCGCACATGCTGGTCGGTGGGGATCAGCGCATGCACATTGGCGTCAGCGCCGTGCTGGCTGGCGTTGCCTTGCAGAACAGCTTCGCGCAGCGCGTCGACATTGGCCGGCAAGTCCACTGTGTAGCCCTGGTCCTTCATGCCGGACAAGGTGTGGAACATCGATTCAAACACCGACAAATACGCCGCACTGCCCACGTTGCCGGCATTGGGCGGAAAGTTGAAGATCACCACCGCCACCTTGCGGTTGGCGCGGTCGCTGCGGCGCAAGGCCACCAGCTTGGCCACACGGGCGGCCAGCATCAACGCACGCTCCGGGCAGCTATGCATGTCTTGCGCGGTGTCGCCAGCCTTGAACGTGCAGGCATGGTCGCAGCCGGTGCAGGTGACGCCCGCCGCACCCGGCCGGCCGCCAAACACGATAGGCCCGGTGGCGCCGTCCAGCTCGGGGATCGCCACCATGATGGTGCTCTCCACCGGCAGCAAGCCACGCTCGGAGCCGCCCCATTGATCCAGCGTTTGAAACTCCACCGGTTGCGCCGCGATGTACGGCACGTCCAGCTTGGCCAGCACTTCTTCGGCCGCCTTGGCATCGTTGTAGGCCGGGCCGCCGACCAGCGAAAAGCCGGTGAGCGACACCACAGCGTCCACCACCACACGGCCGTCTTGCACAAAGAATTGGGCTATCGCCGGGCGGGAGTCCAGGCCCGAGGCAAACACCGGCAGCACACGCAGGCCCTGTGCTTCCAGCGCGGCGATCACACCGTCGTAATGGCCGCTGTTGCCCGACAGCAGGTACGAGCGCAGCAGCAGCAGGCCCACGGTGCCGTTGCGTTCTCTACCCGCCGGCAACGGCAGCGAACCGGCCTCGGTGCACAGCCGGCCAGGCAGGCGCGGGTGGTAAACCCCCAGATCCGGATATTCCACCGGTGCAGCGGCTTTGACCAGGCCGCGCAGCACGCGGCGCGGGCCGTCGGCACCCCGCTCCACCACATGGCGCACCAGATTCAACAGGTTCTCGTCAGACCCCCCCAGCCAATATTGCAAGGTGACGAAATAGGCCCGCACATCCTGCGCGGTGCCGGGGATGAAACGCAGCATCTGCGGGATGCGGCGCAGCATCTTCATCTGCGCGGCACCGCCGGTGGCAGCCTTCTCCTTGTTGCCACGCAACTTTTTCAGCAGCGCCATCGGCCCGCTGGCCGGCTTGCCCATGTCGAAGTTGCCGAGCCGGGTGAGCTTGACCACCTCGCTGGCCGACATCATGCAGACCATCGCGTCGCAATGCGCACGCCGGGCCTGCAGCGCATCCAGGATCGGCAGGAAATGGTCTTCCAGAAACAGCATGCCGGCGACGACGATGTCGGCCTGCGCGATGTCGGCACGGCAGCGCTGGGTGGCGGCGTCGTTGCCGGCAAATTCAGACGCAGCATGCAGGCACAACTGCAGGCCGGGTAGCTCGCGCTTCAGTGCCGCGCGGCAACGTGTCATCGCGCTGGCCAAATGGGTGTCCATCGTGATGATCACCAGCCGGATCGGCGTGCCCGCCGCGCCGTGTAGTGCGTCAGCGGCTGAAATGGGCTTTGGCGTCATAAAGGGTCTCGACGGTGATCACCGACACCCGCCGGTCCAGCGCAAAGCGTTCGGTGTTGCGGCGGGCCTTGCCGCGCACGAAGAAGGGGATCTTGCGGAGCTCCTTCTCGGCGTCTGGTGCCCAGGCTGCCGGGATCGCGGCGGCTGGGCTTTCTTCGTTGTGTTGGGCGGGCACCTCGATCAGCGCGGGCGCTGCGGGGGCTTGAGTGGCGGGGCCGCCGAGGTGCGACGGCGCCGCGTCCTCGTGGAACTCGAAGTCACCCCGGAACATGTCAATCA
>JANOBL010000186.1:0-5816 GCA_031411635.1 Betaproteobacteria bacterium | reverse complement strand
AACCGCGTGTACTCCGACATGGCCAGCGTACGGGCGCAACTTGAAGCCGGCCTACCCAGGCTTGCCGCTGATCGCAAAGCGCTCTGAAGTTTGACTGCCTGGCCTTGGATTAATAGTCTCAACTTGAACGCTCATTAGAATGAACAAGCGGAGATCTGAGCAACGAATAGTGCCAATCGCCCGACGGTCGTAGCGACAGCCTTCACTCGGGCGGCGCAACCCATCGGCTTGCTGTCTGGACCGCCCAGCACAACGTCAATCTGCACCGAAGTGTCGGGCGCCACGCCTACAGGCAGGTTCCTGGCACGGCTGCGGACTCACGGTCGCGGCCTGAAGTCGAAGTTCGTCTCGCTGCCTGAAGGCCGACGTTCGATCCGCCAAGCTGGAGCCTGTGGTCCTTTGTCCAACCGAGGCGCTGGAAGACCTTTCGGAGCTGGCTCGTTTGCATGACCTGGCGGCCGACCTGGAAATCGGCCATGCGATTGACCTCGTGGCACTTGCGCCGGACCCCAAGCATCTGTTCGGCAGGTTGCTTACCGCCGGCGACCGGTCGGTTGTGCACGCGGGCGACATGCGCGCCCGCGCTGACCTGATCATCAGCGATTGATCCGCGGCTGATCAGTCGCTGATTGCCTGGTAGGTGAGCTGGCGCATTAGGTTGCGGTGGTAGGTGCGCTGCGCGCCGGGTGACTGGGTCATCATCACGCCCACAACCTGTTCCTTGGGATCGACCCAGAAGGTGGTACCGGCATAGCCGCTCCAGTTGTAGTCACCAGCGCTGCCGGCGGTGAAGGCAAGGCCGTCGGCCGGACGCACGGCCAGCCCCAGGCCAAAGGTGTATAACGTGGGCATCAGCACGCTGCCGCCGGGACTCTGTGCAATGGGAATGCGTGGGCCCAGGTGGTCCGAAGTCATCCAGCGCACAGTAGTGCGTGAGAGGATACGCTGGCCGTCGAGCGTGCCGCCGTTGAGCATCATCAGCGCAAAACGCAGGTAGTCGGGCGCGGTGGACACCGCCCCGGCACCACCAGAGTCATTGCCCGGCAGGCGTGAAACGTCGATCAGGTTGAAGCGGTTGCCGGTCACCGGGTCCTTGTCGAACGACTGGGCCAGGCGGCCGGCCTTCTCAAGCGGCACATGGAAGGCGGTGTCCTTCATGCCCAGCGGTTTGAAGATGCGCTCGGCCATGAAGTCGCCCAGGCGTTGCCCTGATGTGGCCTCAATCACCCGGCCCAGCAGGTCGGTGGACAGGCTATATTCCCACGCAGTGCCGGGCTGGCGCAGCAACGGGATGACGGCCAGGCGGCTGACCTGTTCGGCCGGGCTCATGTCGCGGACGTCGAAATCGATATTGCCGGGCTTGAACAAACCGGCCTGGGCCAGCGCAGCCTTGAAGGCATCGTTGTTGCTGATCTCACCGTAGCCCAGCCCGGAGGTGTGCCGCAGGAGGTCTTGCACGGTCATAGCCCGTGCCGGCTCGGTGCCGGTGCTGGTGTAGACCGAGATGGTCTTGAATGCCGGCAAGAATTTGGCCACGGGGTCGGACAGTTGCAGCCGGCCATCCTCGACCAAGATCATTGCGGCGACCGACGCCAGCGGTTTGGTCATCGAGTAGATGCGAAAGATCGTGTCCAGCTCCATCGCATCGGGCTTGGCCGGGTCCCGCACGCCCAGCGCCTTGGCATACACCAGCTTGCCCTTGCGGGCCACCATGATCGTGACGCCCGGTAGTTGTTTGTCGTTCACTTCCTTGCTGAACACGCTGGTCAGCAGGGCCAGACGCTGCGGCGACAGTCCTGCGTCTGCGGCACTGGCGCTGGCCCCATCCGGCCAGGCCGTGGTGTTGCCGGACAGCGGCGCCGGTGCGCAGGCGGTCAGCCCCAATGCAAGCACCAGCGCCAGGGCTGTAATCCTGTCGCCGCAGCGCGGCCTGTACGGTTGCGAGGCCTTTTGGCTGTGCGCCACTTCGAATTGGGTCATGGTGATTCCCTGTCAGCGTGAACACGCTTCAACTATCCTAGGTCGGTTGGCGATGGGGTCAATAGGCGAATTCCGGGGGAGCGGCGTTGCTGATCGCCGATGCATCGCTTGGTGGACGACGAGCGGGCATTGGCTGGTGATCCCACGTTGGCCGCCTTCGCAGTCCGCGTGTCCAACTTCAGCGACGGCGGTTGAACGATCCACGCGACCATCGACGACGCCGTTCCTACGTCGGGCTGAGTGCAGCGCGCTATGCGCGCTTCGCCTCGTGCGGTGAGGCCGATTTCGCCAAATGCGTTCAATCGCCGATGTGGCAAGCGCTTCGTGGGACGCGACCTGTGCAACCGCTCTCGCACACTGGACGCCGGCTCCCTTTGGTGAACTTCAGCTACTTGCTTCAGTGAACTTCAACAGTGTGTCGTTGGACTAAATCGCTGCCGCGGTACAGGCGCTCTACGACCTGAAGCCGCGATCGGGCTGGCTCACACTGGCTTGATCGCCAACGTCCGTCGGGTTTCGAGGTGCAGCGACTATCCACCCGGACCAAGTGCGAGCGGCAGGTTTCGGAGACCGTTGCCGTTCAACCGCCCAATCTGACCGACAGCACCCAGTCTTGTACTGACAGTCTTCCGCCGGAACCGTTCAGGCCTGCACCATGCGCAAGCAGGTGATCTCCGAAGGCGCTCCGAATCGTTTGGGCGGTCCCCAGTAGCCGGTCCCGCGGCTGGTGTAGATCCAGAGGCCCCGCAGGCAATGCAGACCAGCGGTGAACGGCTGCTGCAGCCGCACGAAGAGGTTCCAGGGCCAGAACTGGCCGCCGTGCGTATGGCCCGAGAGTTGAAGGTGGAAGCCCAGTCCGATGGCCGCCATCGCACTGCGCGGCTGGTGCGCGAGCAGCAGCCTCAGGGCCGCGCCGATCGGCGCGCCATGAACCGAGGCCTGCGGATCGCTGCGATGGCCAACGTCGAAGTGGTGCGCGCTGTGGTCGGTGACGCCGGCAACCACCACATCGCTGCCATCGTGCGTCAGCACCACATGTTCGTTGAGCAACACCCGAACATCCAGGCGCCGCAACTCGGCGATCCAGGCATGGGCGCCACAGTAGTACTCGTGGTTGCCGGTGACGAAGAAGGTGCCATGGCGCGACCTCAGCTCAGCCAGTGGTGCCACATGCCCGGCCAGCTCGGCGACGCTGCCGTCGACGAGGTCGCCGGTGACCGCCACCATGTCGGCCTCCAGGCGATTGACGCGATCCACGATGGCTTGAAGGTACCCGCCGCGGATGGTCGGTCCAACATGGATGTCGCTGATCTGCGCGATGGTGAACCCGTGCAGGGCATCCGGCAAGTCGGTCACTGGCACATCCACTCGCACGACGGCGGCCGTGCGGCGCGCGTTCCAGGCGCCCAGGACGGTCACCATCGCGGCAGTGGCCAGCACGGCCCAAGCTGTCGCCTGAGCTATCCCTTCGAGCACCAACACACCTGGCCAGAGTGCGACCAGGGCAGCCACAGTGAGCAGAAGCGCGTCGCGCAGCACCGTCAGTACAAACAGCGATGAGAACAGCCCCATCGCCAGCATGCCAGACCAGGCCAGGGCTGTTCGCGCACCCGGCCAGCGGAGGTTCCGGCCGATCAGGGAGAGCGGCAACAGCAACGTGGAAGTGGCGAGCAGCACGCCGAGCGCGGGCCCTGCTGCCGGCCAACCCGCGAGGGACGGTATCAAGCGCAGGCCGACGTAGCCATGCAGCAGCATGGAGAACACGATAAGAAGAATGCGGCGCATAGCGCCTTCATATCGGTATGAACACGGCCAACGCAAGGGCGCAAGCGCACCGCCTTGTCCGGCTCGGCAGTGGGAATCCCTGGATGTCGGGAGCGGACCGCCACGCTTCATCAAGGACAGGTTCGACGCGTTCGCTGAGCACATCGTGCGGGCGCACGGCTGCCCGGGATCGCTCTGCAGCGAGTGCGGTCACGACAAGTTGTTGGCATCCGGGTGCAAGAAGCCCAGTTTTGCCCATGTCGTGGTACGGGCGTGGGCTTTTCCCTGCCGATCGTGCTGCGTTTGTTGCTGGCCGCGCACCCAATCTGGTCACCCGGTGCTGCATGCGGTGCAGCGCGTGGTCACGCGCGCCGGCCTTGCGCAACCGCGTCCAGACCTCACCTGCTGCCCGATCGGGCAGGTGCAGCACCGCCCAACCGGCGGATGCGCCGCCGGTGGCCGAATCGCAAGATCTGGCCGTCGAACACATCCCCCAATCCGCCATGACACCCACCCCTGCCACCCACCCTGCCGCCGATCTCGGCGCGCTGCCGCGCGCCGTCGAGCGTGTGGCGCCAGCCGTAGTCGGCCTGTCCCTGCGCCGCGGCGCCGCCAGCGGCGTCGTCTGGTCGCCAGGCGTCATCGTCACCGCGGCCTGTGCGGTGTGGCGCGCCCGGCAACTCCAAGTGGTGCTGGCCGACGGCGAGCCCGTCGCGGGTACGCTGCGCGGCGTCGACCCGTCCACCGACCTGGCCGCGATCAGCTTTGAGTCCGACAGCGCCAAGCCAGCGGAACGCGCCGTCGACGCCCAGCCACTTGTAGGCGACTTCGTGTTCGCGGTCGGGCGTGAGCCTTCGGGACGCGTGCAGGCCAGCTTCGGCCACGTGGGCGCGGCCGGCGGGGCGTGGCGCACCTGGCGCGGCGGGCAGGTCGACCGGCTCATCCGTCTGGACGGCGGCCTCTATCCCGGCTTGGCCGGCGCGCCTGTGGCGGACGCCACGGGCGCGGTCATCGGCATCGCCAGCCCGGCGCTCAGCCGTCACCACGGCGTCGTGCTGCCTGTGCCCACGGTGGACCGTGTGCTGCTGGCATTGCTGGCCCACGGTCGCGTGCGCCAGGGCTACCTGGGCGTGGCCGCACAGCCGGTGCGCGCGACGCTGGACGGCGCTGCCACCGAAGGCCTGCTGATCAGCTCGGTGGCCGACGATGGCCCCGCGGCCCGGGCCGGCCTGCTGGTGGGCGATGTGATTGTCAGCGCCGGTGGTCAGCCCGTTACCAGCATCGAGGCGCTGCGCGAGCGCCTCAGCGCAGAGCAGGTCGGCGCCGCGCTTCAACTGGGTGTGGTGCGCGGCGGCCAGGCCATCGCGCTGACGCTGGACGTGGCCGAGCGGCCCCTCCGGCACTGCCATTGAGAGCCGGCCATTGACGCACATTGCCATCGTCACGGGAACGCCGCTTCTTGCCCAAGGCCTGGCCGCGGCGCTGGCGGGCGAACCCGGCTGGCAGCTCAGTCAGCATGGCGAGCCGGTGGTGGCTGACGTGCTGGTGCTGCACCGGGGCGACGACGCCAGCGTGCCGCCGCTGCCGCCCAACGTGCCGGCGGTCGTGATCGGCAGCGCGCTGCGCGACTGGGCGGCACTGCCGCAGCCGCTGGCGCTCTTGCCCACCGGCGCCACGGCAGCGCAACTGCGCGTGGCCGTGGCTGCCGTGCTGCAGGGACTGCAGGTACGCGATCCGCAGTGGACCTTCGCACAACCGCCGGTGCTGGTGGACACCGGTGAGCACGAGCCGCTGACACCGCGGGAACTGGAGGTCTATGAACTGCTCGGCAAGGGCCTGTCGAACCCGGACATCGCCGGTGTGCTGGGCATCTCGGCGCACACCGCCAAGTACCACGTCGGCCAGATCCTGGCCAAGGTGGGCGCGGCCACGCGCGCCGAGGCCGTGCGCCTGGGGCTGCAACTGGGCGTGATCGGCCTGTGAACGATGTCGAACGGCGGCACGCGGGTCCGCGCACGTGGCACTGCCGCGCGGGAGCGTGGTCCGTACACGCTAACGCTACAACTGTTGGC
>JANOBL010000185.1:0-6302 GCA_031411635.1 Betaproteobacteria bacterium | reverse complement strand
CGGCCTCGCTGACCTGCAGCCGCGCCGCCAGCGCGGCGGTGGTGATGCGCTCGGCACCGGGTTGCTCCAGCATCTGGGCCAGGGTGTGCAGGATCTGCACCCGGCGCTCGCCGGGCCGGGGCCGTTTGCGCTGAGGCGCGTCTGCGCCAGGGTCAGCGGCGGCGGTTGGCTCGACCAACTCCAGGGCCCGGACAAGGCGGACAACGGCGCCGGATGGCTCGGGTGAATCTGGCATCGCGGCGGTGGGCTGGTGAAAGTGCAAATAGCTGCAATTGATTCTTGCACAAGGGCCCGGCGCGGCCGGGGGCAGGTAAACACCGAGCCTGCCAGTCGGCCCAGCGCGCGGTCCTCAAATCTGTGGACGGCGTGGCAGGCGCACCAGGGTTTGCAGGCAGCGCACGCGCCGGTCCACATAGGCCGGCTGCATCGCCCAGCGCGGCGCCGCTGCAGCAGGCACACCATGCCGCGCAAAGCGCTGCATCCACACCGTGCCCATGCCCAGGCTGCGGGCGGATTTTTGGTGCACCAGCGTATCTTCCACCAGCACGCAGCGTGTTGGCAGCACACCCAGCCCCACGGCCACGCTGCGCAGCATGCGGGCATCGGGCTTGGGCCGAAGCTGGCCAAACATGCGCATGTCGTCGATGGCGATCACGCCGTCAAAGAGCTGCGTGATGCCCAGCGCGCCCAACACCCGCAGCGCATAAGCGCGCGGCGCATTGGTCAGGATGAACTTGCGGCCGGGCAAGCGGGCCAGCGCTGCCAGGTCATGGCGCTGGCCGCTGACCCGCTGCTCCAGCCCCGGCAGGCGGTGGGTGTCGTGCAAAAAATGCGCAGGCTTCACGCCGTGGTGGCGCACCAGGCCCAGCAAGGTGGCGCCGTAGCGCTGCCAGTAATGCAGGTTGAGCCGCACGGCCTCGTCGGCGTCCACTTGCAACTCACGCTGGATGTAGGCACGCATCGCCAGCTTCAGATCGCCAAACACATGGCGGCCGGCGTCGTGCAGCGTGTCGTCCAGGTCGAACAGCCAGACGGTGTTGGCGGAGATTCGCAAACCCACCGGGCAGGCCGCATCAATGCGAGCGGATCATGGTCCCGTAGGCTTGGTCGGTCAGCACCTCCAGCAGCAGTGCATGCGGCACCCGGCCGTCGATGATGTGCACGGCATTGACACCGCTCTTGGCGGCATCCAGCGCACCGGCAATCTTGGGCAGCATGCCGCCGGAAATCGTGCCATCGGCAAACAGCTCGTCGATGCGGCGCGCGGTCAGATCGGTCAGCAGCGCGCCGGCCTTGTCCAGCACACCCGGGATGTTGGTCAGCATCAGCAGCTTCTCGGCTTTCAGCACCGTGGCAAGCTTGGCAGCCACCAGGTCGGCATTGATGTTGTAGCTTTCGTTGTGCTCGCCAAAGCCGATCGGGCTGATCACCGGGATGAAGGCGTCGTCTTGCAGCGCCTTGACCACGCTGGGGTCGATCGATTCGATCTCGCCCACCTGGCCCACATCGTGTTCTTTGGTGGGGTCGTCCTTGTCCAGCATCTTGAGCTTGCGGGCGCGGATCATGCCGCCGTCGCGCCCGGTCAGCCCCACCGCCTTGCCGCCGGCCACGTTGATCAGACCGACGATGTCTTGCTGCACCTCGCCGCCCAGCACCCACTCCACCACCTCCATCGTCTCCTCGTCGGTAACCCGCATGCCCTGGATGAAAGTGCCCTTTTTGCCGATCTTGGCCAGCGCCTCGTCGATCTGCGGCCCACCGCCGTGTACCACCACCGGGTTCATGCCCACCAGCTTGAGCAGCACCACGTCCTCGGCAAAATCCTGTTGCAGGCCGGGATCGGTCATCGCGTTGCCGCCGTACTTGATCACCAGCGTCTTGCCATGGAATTTGCGGATGTAGGGCAGCGCCTGGGCCAGGATTTCGGCCTTGTCGCGGGCGGCGATGTGGGACAGGTCGGGGTCGGCGACAGGGGTTCTGGACATGTGAAATCCCTTGATGCGTTGCAGCAAATCGCTGGATTGTAGAAACAAGCCCGGCGTAGCATCGAACCATGAGCAGCCACCAGCACGATCTTGGACCGTTCCGCCACAGCCATGCGTTTGGCGATGCCGGCGAGGTGTCGCGTGGCCAGGCCTTGTTGGCGGTCACCGTGGTGACCCTGGTCACGATGGTGGCCGAGCTGATCGCCGGCTGGTGGACCGGTTCGCTGGCGCTGACCGCCGACGGCTGGCACATGGGTACCCATGCCGCCGCACTGGGCGGTGCGGTGCTGGCGATGCGCTGGTCGCGCCGGGCGCGCGAGCACGAGGGTTTTGCGTTCGGCGGCTGGAAGATCGAGGTGCTGGCGGCCTACACCAGCGCGCTGTTGCTGGCCGCCGTGGCGGTAGGCCTGGCGGTGGAGTCGGTGCGCAGCCTGGTGAATCCACAGCCGATTGCCTATCGCGAGGCGATGTTGGTGGCGGTGCTGGGCCTGTTGGTCAACCTGGCCAGCGTGGCCTTGCTGGCGCGCGCGGGGGGGGATGGGCATGGGCATGACCACGGCAATGCGCAGGGTCACGCCCATCACCATGGCCATGTCCACAAATCGGCGCACCAGGCCGACCACAACTTTCGCGCCGCCTACATCCATGTGCTGGCCGATGCCTTCACCTCGCTGTTGGCGATTGGCGCTCTGGCGGCCGGGCTGTGGGGCGGCTGGCGCTGGCTGGACCCGGTGGTGGCGCTGGTGGGCGCGGTGGTGATCGCCCAATGGGCCTGGGGCCTGCTGCGCAGCAGCGCGCATGCGCTGGTGGATGCCACGGCAGACGCACCGCTGCGCCAGGCGGTGGCGGCCGCAATCGAGAGCGATGGCGATGCCAAGCTGGCCGATCTGCATGTCTGGCAGGTGGGTCCGCAGGCCTACAGCGCGGTGCTCAGCGTGGTGGCCGATCACCCGGCCAGCCCTGCGGCCTACCGCGAGCGGCTGGCCGCGCTGAAGACGCTGCGCCATGTCACGGTCGAGGTGCACCGCTGCCCGGGGGCGGTGGGCGGCTGACATCCTGCCTCCCGTCCCGCATGCCGTCCCGCATGCCGTCTCATGCGCGACGCCGCCAGCCCACCACCCCGGCTAGCATGCTGCGCCTTGTTCCCCCACGGAGTTGCCGATGTCCACCCCACTGACCACGCTTGTCAACCACCAGGCGCGCCTGGCCGCCCGTCCGGTGGGCCTGTCCACGGCGGCCGATTGGCAGTTCACCGAAGAGGCTGTGGCCGAGCCGGCCGATGGTGGTGTGGTGATCCAGGTGCTGGCGCTGTCGCTGGACCCGGCGATGCGTGGCTGGATGAACGAGGGCAAGAGCTACATCCCGCCGGTGGGCCTTGGCGAGGTGATGCGGGCCGGTGGCATCGGCAGCGTGATCGCGTCGCGCAACCCGGATTTTGCGGTGGGTGACGCGGTGAGCGGCACACCCGGTGTGCAGGAATATTGGTCCGTGCCAGCCGCCGGCATCAAGCGCAGCGGGCTGGCCAAGATCGACCTGGGGCTGGCCAGCCCCACCCAATGGCTGAACGTGCTGGGCATGCCCGGCATGACCGGCTACTTCGGCCTGATGGACGTGGGCCAGCCCAAGCCGGGTGAGACCGTGGTGGTGTCGGGTGCCGCCGGTGCGGTGGGCCAGACCGTGGGCCAGATGGCCAAGATCAAGGGCTGCCGGGTGGTGGGCATTGCCGGTGGTGCGGCCAAATGCGATTGGGTGGTCAAGGAGCTGGGCTTTGATGCCTGCATCGATTACAAGGCCGCCGCGCCCGAAGGTGCGTCTTCCACAAACGCGCGCTGGGACGCCGTGCGTGAAGGCCTGAAACAGCATTGCCCCAAGGGCGTGGACATCTATTTCGACAACGTCGGCGGCGATATCCTGGACGCGGTGCTGGCGCGCATCAACCTGAAGGCCCGCATCATCATCTGCGGCGCGATCAGCCAGTACAACAACACCACGCCGGTGGCCGGGCCCAAGAACTATTTGTCGCTGCTGGTCAACCGCGCGCGCATGGAAGGCATCGTGGTGTTTGACTACGCCGCGCGCTACCCGGTGGCAATTGCCGAGCTGGCCGGCTACCTGAAAGACGGCCGCATCAAGAGCAAGGAAGACGTGGTGGAGGGCGGTGTGGCGGCCTTCCCCGCCAGCTTGAACAAGCTGTTTTCGGGTGAGAACTTTGGCAAGCTGGAGTTGAAGCTGGCTTGACGCTGGATGGCAGCGGACCCGTCACCCGCCGCCCAGCCGCGCAACCCGCTGCATGGGCTGACGTTGGAGGCCATCGTGTCCGCGCTGGTGGCGCATTACGGCTGGGCCGGGCTGGCCCAGCAGGTGCCGGTGCGCTGCTTCACACTGGACCCGAGCGTGGCGTCCAGCCTGAAGTTTTTGCGCAAGACACCCTGGGCGCGTGACAAGGTGGAGTCGCTGTACCTGTTCATGCAACGTGAGCAGCGGCGCAGCGACCGTGCTCATGGTCGTGTTCAGAGCAGCGCTCAGAAATGAATGCCCTTCATCATCTGCTGCATCGCAATCGCTTCCGGTGACAGCCTGGCCTTCTCGCCCTTGGCGCCCTTGGCCGCATCGCTATCGGGGAACATCCTGAACGTGGTGTTCATGACGATCTGTGCCACCCGCGGCGCCAGGGCATGCAGCACCTGGCCGCTGATGCCCAGCCTTGTCGCAATGCGCACCGGCTTGTAGACGCAGGCCTGGGCGATCATGTCGCCGGCTTCTTCGGGCGCCAGCGTTGGCACGTTTTTGTAGATCTGCGTCGGCGCGATCATCGGTGTGCGCACCAACGGCATGTTGATCGTGGTAAAGCTGATGCCCTGGTCGGCAAACTCGCTGCTGGCACAGCGGGTCCAGGCATCCAGCGCGGCCTTGCTGGCCACATAGGCGCTGAAGCGCGGTGCATTGGTCAGCACGCCGATCGAGCTGATATTGACCACATGGCCACGCCGCTTCTTGACCATGCCGGGCAGCAAGCCCATCGTGATGCGCAAACAGCCAAAGTAGTTCAGCGACATCGTGCGCTCGAAGTCGTGGAAACGGTCGTAGCTGTTTTCGATCGCCCGGCGGATCGAGCGGCCGGCGTTGTTGATCAAGAAGTCCACACCGCCATGCGTGGCCTCCAGCGTCTTGACCAACTCGGCGCAACCGGCCTCGTCGGCGATGTCCACCGGGTAGCTGAACAGCTTGTCGTTCTTGACGTCCTTGCTCTTGACGTAAGCGGCTATTTCATCGATCGCCAGTTTGAGCTTGTCCTCGCCCCGGGCGCAGATGATGGTCACCGCCCCGGCCTCGGCAAACTTGCAGGCCGCTGCCAGGCCGATGCCCGACGAGCCCCCGGTGATCAACACCACCTTGCCGGCCACCGCGCCGCGCAACGAGCGGTCGATGAACAAATCCGGGTCCAGGTGGCGCTCCCAGTAATCCCACAGCCGCCAGGCGTAATCGGGCAGCTTGGGGCAACTGATGCCGCTGCCTTTGAGCGCGGCGTCGGTGGCGCGGCAATCAAAACGTGTCGGGTAGTTGATGAAGCTGAACATGTCCTCGGGCACGCCCAGGTCCTTCATCACCGCGTGGTAGACGCGGCGCACCGGCGCCAGCGCCATCAGCCCCTTTTTGACACTCTTGGGGATGAAGCCCATCAGCGCAGCGTTGACAAACACATTCATCTTGGGCGCATGCGCGGCCTTGGCAAAGATGTCCAGCACATCACCGACGCGGTAACCCTCGGGGTCCACCAGATGGAAACATTGACCGGCCAGCGCGGCTTTGGAATGCGAGATGTGGTCCAGCGCGTTGACGACAAAATCCACCGGCACGATGTTGATGCGGCCGCCCTCCAGGCCGATCGAAGGCATCCACGGCGGCAGCAACTGCCGCATGCGCTGGATCAGCTTGAAGAAGTAGTACGGGCCGTCGATCTTGTCCATCTCGCCGCTGGCGGAATCGCCCACCACCAGCGCCGGGCGGTACACCGTCCAGGGCAGCTTGCACTCGGTGCGCACGATTTTTTCGCTCTCGTGCTTGGTCATGAAGTACGGGTGGTCCAGGCCCTCGGCCTCGTCGAACATGTCTTCGCGGAACACGCCTTCGTACAGGCCGGCCGCGGCAATCGACGACACATGGTGCACATGGCCCGCGTCTATGGCTTTGGCAAAGTCCACCATATTGCGCGTGCCTTCGATGTTGACGCGCACCTGGCTGGCTTCGTCGGCGCCCAAATCGTAGACCGCCGCCAGGTGGTAGACCGCGTCGACCTGGCCCTTCAGTGCCTTCAGG
>JANOBL010000184.1:0-2843 GCA_031411635.1 Betaproteobacteria bacterium | reverse complement strand
AGTGCTCGAGCCCGAGAGCCTGCGCGAGGCCCGGGCGCGCGCCTGCGGTTTGCTGGGCCGCGTGCACAAGGAGCGCATCCTGGTGCTGGTGGGCGCCACCCGCATCCACCTGGACAAGGTTGAAGGCCTGGGCCATTTTCTGGAGCTGGAAGTCAGCTTGCGCGACGGCCAGACCGAGGCCGAAGGCACCGCCATCGCCCAAGACCTGATGGCCAGGCTGCAGATCACGCCCAGCCAGTTAGTCAGCGGCGCCTACCTCGATCTGCTGCGTTCCGGTGCTGGCCCCGCTGCTTGAGGTGCAGGGTCTGCGCGTCACGCTGGCCACACCGCGTGGGCCGGCCGATGCGCTGCGCGGCATCTCGTTTGTGCTGGAGCGTGGCCAGACGCTGGGCCTGATCGGTGAATCAGGCTGCGGCAAAAGCATCACTGCACTGGCGCTGATGGGCTTGCTGCCCGACGCAGCGCAAGTGGCCGGCTCGCTGCGGCTGGACGGGCGTGAACTGCTGGGCCAGCCCGAGGACGATTGGTGCGCGCTGCGTGGCAACCGGCTGGCGATGGTGTTCCAGGAGCCGATGACCGCGCTGAACCCGCTGCACACCATCGGCCGCCAGATTGCCGAATCGCTGCGCTTGCACAAGCGCCTGGATGCCGGCGCAGCGCGGGCCGAGGCGCTGCGCCTGCTGCAGCGGGTGCAGCTTCCGCAGGCGCAGCAGCGGCTGGATGCCTATCCGCATCAACTCTCGGGCGGCCAGCGCCAGCGGGTGGTGATTGCCATCGCGCTGGCCTGCGGGCCCGATCTGCTGATCGCCGACGAGCCCACCACCGCGCTGGACGTGACGATCCAGCGCGAGGTGCTGGACTTGATCGCCCAGCTTGTGGCCGAGGACGGCATGGCGCTGCTGCTGATCAGCCACGACCTGGGCGTGATGGCCGAAAACGTGCAGCGCACGCTGGTGATGTACGGCGGCACGGTGGTGGAGAGCGGGCCCACCGATGCGGTGTTCCAGCGCCTGGCGCATCCGTACACCCAGGGTTTGTTTGCCGCCCGGCCGAAGCTGGGAACACCACGTGGCCAGCGCCTGGCCACCATCCCCGGCCGGGTGCCCGAGCTGATCGACCTGCCGGCCGGCTGCGGTTTTGCCGACCGCTGCAAGTGGGTGGTGGATGCCTGCCGCGCCGCGCCGCCACCGGCGGTGGAGCTGTCACCCGGCCATGCGGCGCGCTGCATCCGGATCGACACCGTGCTGGGCCAGGCATGACCCCGCTGCTGCAAGTGCAAGACCTGGTGCGGCACTACCGCTTACCGCGTGCCCATCTGCTGGCAGCACCCACGGTGGTGAATGCGCTGCAGGGTGTGAGCTTCACGCTGCAAGCCGGCCGCAGCCTGGGCGTGGTGGGCGAATCGGGCTCGGGCAAAAGCACCTTGGCGCGGCTGGTGATGGCGCTGGAAGCACCCACCGCCGGCAGTGTGCGGCTGGCCGGGCAGGATTTGCACAAGCTCGACGCCGCCGCGCTGCGCCGCGCCAGGTCCGATTTTCAGATGGTGTTCCAGGACCCGTTCGGCTCACTGGACCCACGCCAGACCGTGGGCCGCATCGTTGCCGAGCCGCTGGTGGCGCAGGGCGGCACCGCGCGGGCCGAGCAGCAAGCGCGGGTGGGCACGATGCTGGACGCGGTGGGCCTGCGCGCCGCCGATGCCGGCAAGTACCCGCACGAGTTTTCCGGCGGCCAGCGCCAGCGCATCGCGATCGCGCGGGCGCTGGTCACGCACCCCAAGTTGATCGTCGCCGACGAGCCGGTCAGTGCACTCGATGTCTCGGTGCAGGCCCAGGTGCTGAACCTGATGCAGGATTTGCAGGACAGCCTGGGCGTGACCTATCTGTTCATCAGCCACGACCTGGCGGTGGTGGATCTGGTGTGCGACGAGGTGATCGTGCTGTACCAGGGCCGGGTGGTGGAGCAAGGCAGCCCCGACACCTTGTTCAACGCCGCCGCCCACCCCTACACGCTGGCCTTGATGGACGCGGTGCCACGCGCCCGCCCCGGTGCGCTGCGCAGCGCCAGGCCGGTGATGATCCCGCCGGTACATGCCCCGCTGGGCTGCGCATTTGCGTCGCGCTGCCGCTGGCGCCAGGACATCTGCCTGGCCACGCCGCCGCTGCTGCGCCCACTGGCCGCCGGCCACCAGGCCGCCTGCCACCGTGCCGAACAGGTTTTGGCGGATGATGCAGCCGCCGCATCCGCCGCCCGCTGAACCCGTTTTTCAGGAGAACCCCATGACCCTGCGCCGCCGCACCCTGGCCCAAGCCGCCGCCCTGCTGGCCCTGCCGATCACCAGCGCCCATGCCCAGCGCGCCAAAGACGCCGTGGTGCTGGGCATGGTGCTGGAGCCCACCAGCCTGGACCCCACCACCGCACCGGCTGCCGCCATCGGCGAGATCGTGCACTACAACGTGCTGGAGGGCCTGACCAAGATCAACGTCAGCGGCTCGGTGAGCGGCCTGCTGGCCGAAGACTGGAGCAGCGATCCGGACGGCAAGAGCTACAGCTTCAAGCTGCGCAAAGGCGTCAAGTTCCAGGACGGCACGCCGTTTGATGCCGAGGCCGTGAAGTTCAGCTTCGAGCGCGCCAAGGCACCCGACAGCACCAACAAGGCCAAAAAAGGTGTGTTCGACAACATCTCGTCGATCAGCGCGCCACAGCCCGATCTGGTGATCCTGACACTCAACAACGCGGACGCCACCTTGCCGTTCCGGTTGGGCGAAAACACTGCGGTGATCCTGAGCCCCAAGAGCGCGGCCACCACCGCCACCTTGCCCATCGGCACCGGGCCGTTCAAGTTT
>JANOBL010000183.1:0-1901 GCA_031411635.1 Betaproteobacteria bacterium | reverse complement strand
CCGGCTTGCCCACCGCACGCGCCAGCAGTAGCGCGTCGGCGGCCACATCGTCAGCACCGTTGCGGCCGTAACAGCCTGCGGCTTCGAGCCGGATCACCTCGATCGCTGCCGGTGGCAAGCCGGTGAGCAAGGCCAGATCGGCGCGCAGCACAAATGGATTCTGGGTGCCGGCCCAGACGGTGGCGCGCTGGCTCTGCGCATCACCGTGCCAATCGGCCACCGCGCAGGACGGGCCAATAGACGCGTGCAACTGGTACGGCCAGACGTACTGCCGGTTGAAGCGCTGCATGGCCTGGTCCAGCGCGCCGTCGACATCGCCTTGCTCGGCCACTACGCGCGCGGTGCTGGGGTGGGCGCTGAGGGCCTGGGCCAGATCGTCCAGCGGCGGCAACGGGGTGAACGGCGCCCAGGTGACCACCAGTGCGTGCATCGCAGCCTCGGCCTGCTCTTCGCGCTGCGCGACGATGCCAAGAAAATCACCGATGACGACGATCTTCTCGATACCGGGCAGGTGGGCAATCGAGCTTTCGTCCACCGCCAGCAGCGAGCGGCCGACAAACTCACCCGCGTCCACACCGGCATACGGTGGCCGGATGACCCGGCCGTGCAGCATGCCGGGCAGGCGTTGGTCGTGCACGTAGATCGCCTGGCCTGTGGCCTTGGCGGGTAGATCGCTGCGCGGCGCCGACTTGCCCACCAGCGTGTAGTCGGACTCGGGCTTGGTGGCTGTGTTCGGCGCCAGCATCAGCTCGACATGGCGCGGGCCCAGCAGCGTGGCATAGCCGCGTTGGCGGCCGTCGGGGTGCATCACCTGGCCGCCAGCGGTGCGCAGCTTGTCGCAATCACAGCCCCATTGCAGCGCGGCTTGCGCCACCAGCCAGGCCCGGGCCTGGGCAGCCGCCAGCCGCAAAGGCTGGGCATGGCGCTGGATCGATGTGCTGGCAATCGTCGGCCCCTGGTTGGGCACCAGCGCGGTATCGCCCAACCGCACCTGCACCCGGGACAAAGGCAGGTCCAACTCTTCGGCCACGATCTGGGCGTAAGCGGTGGCGATGCCGGTGCCCAGGTCCACATGGCCGGCCAGCGCGATGGCCTGGCCGTCGTCGGTGAGTGCCAGCAGCAGCTCCAGGCCCTCGGTCGGATCGCCGGCGATCACCGGGGGCTGGCCGGGGGACGGCGGCGCTGCGGCGGGGGGTTCCCGGAGCACCAGCAACACCGCTGCGGCCTGGTGTACGTCCTGGCGGGTGCGCCAGGTGGCGCTGCGGGTGGTCATGCGGCGGTTATACAGACGGTCATACAGACGATCAAACAAGCAGGCGCTGGGCCGCCAACTGCACCGCCGCCAAAATCTCCAGGTGCGTGCCACAGCGGCACAGGTTGTGCGACAGCGCCGCCCTTACCTGCGCATCGCTGGGCGTTGGGTGGTGCCGCAGCAAGGCCACGGTGGTCATGATCATGCCGTTCAGGCAGTAGCCGCATTGGGCGGCCTGGGTTTCGATGAAGGCTTGCTGCACCGGGTGTGGTGCGGCGGCCGAGCCCAGGCCTTCCAGGGTGGTGACCTGGCGCCCGGCCACTCCCGCCACCGGTATGGCGCAAGACCGCGCGGCGATGCCGTCCACCAACACGGTGCAGGCGCCACATTCGCCCAGGCCGCAGCCGTACTTGGGGCTGTTCAGGCCCAGGTCGTTGCGCAGCACGTTGAGCAAGGGCACCGCGCCGTCGACCGCCAGCGTTTCGACCCGGCCGTTGATGTGCAAGACGATGGGGCGAGGCGCCACGCAGGTGTTCCGGGTATGGCCACCTCCCCCTGCCAGGGGGAAGGTTGGGATGGGGGTTCAGACTGGCCGCTCGTCGGCGTTTCGACCCCCACCCCAACCCTCCCCCGGCCCGGGGGAGGGAGC
>JANOBL010000182.1:0-2059 GCA_031411635.1 Betaproteobacteria bacterium | reverse complement strand
CGCGCCCAAAAAACTCACCGGCCAATCGTTGCTGTCCAGCATCAGCAGCAGCACCCGCTCTTCGCGCTTGATGCCCAGCCCAAGCAGGGCTGCCGCCGTCTGCCGCACCCGCTGGGCCAACTGGCCGTAACTCAGGCTGCCGCGGTCGTCGATGAACGCGGCCTTGTCCGGCCGGCCGCTGTTGATGGCCAGCAAATGCTGGGCAAAGTTGAAGCGCGAGTCAGGCGCGGGCAAGGCGGTTGCGGTCATGATTGAGATGAAGTATTGTGCAAGCCAATGAAAGGTACATGCACGCCTCTACCATGTCAAGCACTATAATGCAGTTTTCGGAATCATTGGCTGCGCCGCCGGCCGATGCACCGGTGGTGGACGACAAAAACCCGTCCTTGCTGGCGCTGGGCGAGCGGGTGCGCAGCCTGCGTGCACGCCGGGGCATGACGCGCAAGGCGGTGGCGCTGGCGGCCGATGTGTCCGAGCGCCACCTGGCCAACCTGGAATACGGCATCGGCAATGCATCGTTCCTGGTGCTGCAGCAGGTGGCGGGGGCGCTGCAATGCTCGATGGCCGAGCTGATTGGCGACATCACCACCCGCACGCCCGAATGGCTGCTGCTGCGCGAGCTGCTGGCGCAGGCCGACGAGGCCACGTTGCGCCGGGTGCGGGTGATGGTGGGCGGCCTGCTGGGCACCGGCGGCGCCAATGGCGAGGGCGCCGCGCGCAGCGCCCGGGTGGCGCTGATCGGGCTGCGCGGTGCCGGCAAATCCACGCTGGGCCAGATGCTGGCCGACGACCTGGGATTTCCGTTTGTCGAGCTCAGCCGCGAGATCGAAAAGTTTGCCGGCTGCAGCATCAGCGAGATCCAGGGCTTGTACGGCCAGAACGCCTACCGCCGCTACGAGCGCCGGGCGCTGGAGGAGGCGGTCCAGATCTACCCCGAGGCGGTGATCGCCACGCCGGGTGGCCTGGTGTCGGACGCCGCCACCTTCAACCTGCTGCTGGCGCACTGCACCACCGTGTGGCTGCAGGCCGATGCCGAGCACCACATGCAGCGCGTCACCGCCCAGGGCGACCTGCGGCCGATGGCGGCCAGCAAGGAGGCGATGGACGATCTGCGCCAGATCCTGGCCGGCCGGGCGGCGTTTTACTCGCAGGCCGAGATGCAGCTCAATACCAGTGCCGCTGACCTGGCCGCCACGTTTGCCGCGCTGCGCACGATGGTGCGTGAAGCCTTGCAGCGCCCGGCGGATTGATAGGCAACAAACTGCATCTTTTAAAGAATCAACAACAAGGCTTGACGCATTAAAGTGCATGCACTATGCTGCGCCTCAGGCCATCCTGAAACACGCATTATTTTGCACTTTGCTTTTTGCCAGCTTGCACCGGAGACCCCATCATGAGCACCTCGCCCCGCGTTGATTACCAGACCGACCCGTCGTTGTACAAACACTGGAAGCTGCGTTTTGAAGGTCCGGTGGCCACCTTGGCGGCCGACTTCGATGAAAACGCCGGGCTGCGGCCGGGCTACAAACTCAAGCTCAACAGCTACGACCTGGGTGTCGACATCGAGTTGAACGACGCGATCAACCGGGTGCGCTTCGAGCACCCGGAGGTGCGCACCGTGGTGCTCACCAGCGCCAAGGAGAAGGTGTTCTGCTCGGGCGCCAACATCTTCATGCTGGGCGTGTCAAGCCACTCATGGAAGGTGAACTTCTGCAAGTTCACCAACGAGACGCGCAACGGCCTGGAGGATTCATCGCAGCACAGCGGCTTGAAGTTTCTGGCCGCGGTCAACGGTGCTTGCGCCGGGGGTGGTTACGAGTTGGCGCTGGCCTGCGACGAGATCATCCTGGTGGACGACCGCAGCAGCGCGGTCAGCCTGCCCGAGGTGCCGCTGCTGGGTGTGCTGCCCGGCACCGGCGGCCTGACCCGGGTGACCGACAAGAAGAAGGTGCGCCACGACCTGGCCGACCTGTTCTGCACCAGCGTGGAAGGTGTGCGCGGCCAGAAGGCCAAGGACTGGCGCCTGGTCGACGACATCGCCAAGCCGGCGCAGTTTGCC
>JANOBL010000181.1:0-2322 GCA_031411635.1 Betaproteobacteria bacterium | reverse complement strand
CGCGTGAAGTGCGCTTCCGGATCGGCCAGCAGCTTGTCCACATAGGCGCGCTGGTACAGGCCACGCTTGACGCACGCATCTGACAGCAAGATGCTGCGCATCAGCGCCAGGAACGGGCCGCGCACATGCTTCAGCGCAGGCACCGGGAAGTAGCCTTTCGGCCGGTCGATCACCGCATCCGGGATCACGCCGCGCGAGATCGCCTTCAGCGGGTACTTGCCGCCCTCCTTGAGCTTGAGCTCCGGCGGCATCCTGGCGGCGAGTTCGACCAGTTCATGGTCGAGGAAGGGCACCCGTACTTCCAGGCCCCAGGCCATCGGCATGTTGTCCACGCGCTTGACCGGGTCGTCGACGATCAAGGTGGTGGCGTCGAAGCGCCAGACTTCGTCGAGAAAGGTATCGGCCTGCGGCTTGGCCAATTCGTGCGCCACCAACTCGGTGGTGACGTCCGGTACATGCCACGCTGGCGCGATCATCTCCAGGTACTCGGCGTGGTCGCGGTCGAAGTAGTGGCGGCTGAAGCGTTCAACCGCCGTGCCGGTTTCTCCGTCCATCAACGGATACCAGAAGTAGCCGCCGAACACCTCATCGGCGCCTTGCCCGGCCAGCACCACCTTCACCTCCTTCGACACCCGCTCGCTGAGCAGGTAGAACGCAATCACGTCGTGGCTCATCGTCGGTTCGGTCATGGCCGCCACGGCTTCGGGCAAGCGCGCCAGAACCTCGCTGTTGGGGATCAGGTGCTTGTGGTGACGGGTCTTGAACTGTGCCGCGATCAGGTCCGAGAACTCGAACTCGTCGGCCTTCTCCGCACCGATACTGACGCCGGGCATGCCCTCGAAGCCGATCGAGAAGGTCAGCAAGTTGTCCACGTGATCGGCCAACAAACCCACCAGAAGGCTCGAATCCAGGCCACCCGATAGCAGTACGCCCACCGGCACGTCGGCGGCAAGGCGGTGGCGGTCCAGCGCGCGCACCAGCACCTTGTGCGTTGCGTCCAGCCACTCGGTCTCGGTCAGGGGCAACGCCGGCCGCGTAGCGTCCAGAGTCCAGTACATCTTGTGCGTGATCGACCCGTCCATGCGCACCGTCATCGTGGTTGCGGGCGGCAGTTTGCGCACGCCGCACAGCACCGTGCGTGGCGCGGGCACCACGGTGTGCAAGGTGAAGTGGTGGTGCAGGGCGACCGGATCGATACGGGTGTCCACGCCGCCGCCCGCCAACAGCGCCGGCAAGCTTGACGCGAAGCGCAGCCGCTGACCGTCCTGCGCCAGGTAGAGCGGCTTGATGCCGAAGCGATCACGCGCAAGGAACAGGCTGCCGCGGTGCCCATCAGTGGTTGCCCGCATGTCCCAGATGGCAAATGCAAACATGCCGTAGAAGCGTTGCACGCACTGTTCACCCCAGGCGTGATAAGCCTTGAGGATCACTTCGCTGTCGCCCTCGGAGAAGAAGGCATAACCCATCGCCATCAGCTCAATGCGCAGCTCGCGGTAGTTGTAGACCGTGCCGTTGAACACCAGGGCGAGCTGCAGTGCGGTATCCACCATCGGCTGGTCGGCACTCGGCGACAAGTCGATGATCGCCAGGCGCCGGTGACCGAAAGCCTGCGGCCCGTCGGCGAACGTGCCCGCATGGTCTGGCCCACGGCGGGCCAGTTGTTCCGACATGCGTTCAACCGCCCGCATGTCGGGCGATTGGCCGTCGAATCTCAGTTCACCACAGATGCCGCACATGTCCACCTGCGCAAGTGCTGGCCGACGATGGGTGCACCGATCATCGACACGTTGATCCGCTGCTGCCGGGCGATTTGTTGGCGCAAGGCGATGTCGTGCTGCCCATGGGCGCTGCCGACGAAGGCGCGGCGAGTGACTCAGCCTCGCCAAACAGCAACGCCCGCATCTGGTCACGCTCTGCGGTGGTGGGCCAGGCTGGGTTCTCAAGAGCGGCCGCCGATGCCTGCGCGTGGGAGGGTGCGGGCGCCGGGTAGACACATCCCTGGGCGTCGAAACGAATCAGGCTGTAGTTCTCGTTGACAACCCTGCCCGGCGCACCGCCCTGCAAGCGCACATACCAGTCGGCCAGGCGCAGGGTGTGCCCGGCCAGGGCCTCTGCCGTTGCCTCGCCGCGCGCCAGCGCAAGGTACAAGGCGTGAGGCACCGGGTGGACACCACTGCTTTCGTCGAGCATAAAAACATAGGAGGCATGTGCAGCGTCTCTACCGTCGTCGACGTTGTCGAAGTTGTCAGTGCGGCTGCCGCTGTCGCCAGCGCAGGCTTTGAGGCTGCGGCCCGACACCTCGGCCGCGCTGTACACCGGTGC
>JANOBL010000180.1:0-2311 GCA_031411635.1 Betaproteobacteria bacterium | reverse complement strand
CACCAGCCGGCGCTGGCGGCGCGGCAGCATCTCGCGCACGATCCAGCCCTTGGTCTCCAGCCGGGCTGCGATGTCGGCGGTGGTGGAGGTGTCGAGCGCCACCTCCTGCGCCAAAGTCACCTGGTCGATGCCGGGCCGCTCTTGCAGCATGCGCAGCACGGCGTATTGCACCGGCGTCACCTCGCGGCCCAGCGCCTCGAAGAACATCGACACCGCAATCTGCTGGGCGCGACGGATCAAATGGCCGGGCTGCTCGTACAAATCGATGGTCAGCGAGTCAACAGGCACAGCGGCCCTCGTGTTTCACAAACCTGTCACAGACGGGCCAGCAACCCGTCCACCACGGCGGCAAAGGCCTGCGGCTGCTCCAGCACCGACAGATGGGCAACGGCCTCTATCACCGTGTGGTCGGCACCGGCAATGGCATCGGCAATCAACTGGCCCATCGCCGGGGTGGAGCCTGGATCCAGCGCGCCCGAGATCACCCGCGTCGGGCATCGCACCAAACTCAGCGACGATGACCAATCGGCAGCGGCAAGCGCCTCGCAGCTAGCGGCATAGCCCGCTGCATCGGCGCGCAGAAGCTGGGCATGCACCGCCGCGGCGCCCACCGGGTTGTTGGCCCGGCCTGCGGCGCTGATAAACCGTTCCAGCGTTGCATCGGCCACCGCCGCCATGCCGCCGGCCCGCACGGCCAACGCCCGCTCGCGCTGGCCGGCACGGGCGGCGTCGGGGTACACCGCTGCGGTATTGGCCAGCACCAGTGCACGCACCAGGTCGGGGTGCCGGATGGCCAGGCCCTGGCCCACCAAGCCCCCCATCGACAAGCCGATGAACAGCACCGGCCCCCGGCCCCACTCGGTGATCAACCGGGCTGCATCGGCCACCAGGTCGTCGATCGTGAAAGCGCCCGACACGGCAGCCGAGCCACCCTGGCCGCGGTGGTCGTAGCGCAGCACCGGATGGCGCGGCGCCAGGTGCGCGGCCAGGTCGTCCCACAGCGTCAGGTCCAGCCCCAGCGCATGGCTCATGACCACCGGCAGGCCCTGCTCGGCGCCTTGCAGCGCCACCCGCAACTGCGGCAGGCTGAAGGTGTGGTGCATCTCCACCCGCTGGCCGGGCAGCAGCGGCGCCGGGTCCAGCGCGATGCCTTCGGCCACACAGGCCGCTGCGGTGAGCTTGAACGCGGTATTGGCCGCTGGCACGCCGCAATAAATAGCGCCCTGCATCAGCGTCTCTTTGATCGCGGCCAGTGGCACACCACCGCGCAGCGCCGCCCGGCAATGCAGCTCAAACTCCTCCCAGCGCGCCTGGCCCATCGTCATGCCCAGAACCAGCAGGCGCCGGGTTTGGGCATCCAGCCCGGGCCGGCCCCAGATGTCAAGCCAGGCATGGCGCGTGACCAGCGACTGGAACTCGGCATTCAGGTGATTGGCCTGGCTGAACGAGCGATCCACCCAGGCATCACCCAGCATCGCACGCCGGTTGACAGCACCCCGGTCCAGATCGTCAGGGCGGTCCTGGCTCATCGTGGCCGCGCTGGTCAGGTGTTGGGATTGGCGGTGGCAACGCCGGGATTGGCTGCACCAAAGCGCGCTGCATGCCACTCCACCAGCTTGGCCATGTTGCCCAGCGAGATCTGGTGCGCATGGATCAGGCCCATCAAGCCGTTGCGCTGCAATTGCACGATGTCGGTATCGGGCAACGCCGCCAGCTTTTGCTCGTCCACCGTCAAAAATCCGTCCACCACCAGCTTGCTGCCATCGGGCAAGGTGGCATCAAAGCGCATGTCGCGCAGCAGGCTTTTTTCCACCAGAAAGGCACCGGCCAGCCGTGTGCGCTCCACTTCCTGCTCAAAGTTCTCCAACTGCTTTTGCACGTTTTTGGTGAACTCGCTGGGCTCGCCATTGGCATCAAACAAGGCCTGGCCCTGGTTGCCCAGGCCGATCCAGCTTTCGTCAACGCACACCACCATCTCGGTGGCCGCCACCCGGGCCAGCGCAAACGGGTACAGCCGCAGCATCGCCGGGATGTAGCGCACACGCCAGGTGTCGCCGTCTATGCACAGGTTTTGCTCGCCCTTCAGGCCAAACACTGCAATCGGCGCCACCTGCGTCTTGCCGTCATCGCCGGTGCCGGCGTTGACCCAGACCACCGGGTACTCTTTGCAGGCATCGGTGAACTCGGTGCCGGCGACAAAAAAGGCGTTGAGCTTGCCAACCGCTGTCATGTCGCGTGCGGCCAGGTTCAGCTTCAGGTTGCGGTGTTTGACACGGTCCAGCGCAACCGCCTTTTTGTGCAGGTTCTCGTT
>JANOBL010000179.1:0-2097 GCA_031411635.1 Betaproteobacteria bacterium | reverse complement strand
CAAAAAGTGACAGCAGTGAGTTCTTGAACATGGTGTGGCGAAGCTGGATTTTGGGAGGCTTGACGATGGATTGTCGGTGCTTGCGCCTGCCGCCAGGCTGCAAGTCGACAACAGCGTCGATGCAAATATTCACCATGCCGGCTTGCTGGCCTGGCGCTGGGCAAGCTGATCAAGACTCACTCGGCGCCCGGCTCATCCCGTTGTTGGCCGCCACCAGCACCCGCAGCATGCGCATGAACTCCACCTGCTCGGCGGCCGGCAGCGGCGCCAGGATGCGTTGCTGTGCGGCCCGCATGTCCGGCAGCACAGCGGCCAGCAGCGCGCGGCCGTCATCGGTGAGGCTTAGCAGCCGCACCCGCCGGTCTGACGATGACGCACCACGCGCCAGCAGGCCGCGTGCCTCCAGCCGGTCCAGCACACCGGCCACGGTGGAGGTGTCCAGGCCGATGCTGCCCGCCAGCGTGCGCTGATCGACGCCCGGCTGGTTGGCCACCGCCTGCAGCGCGGCGTATTGCACCGGCGTCACCCCGTGGGCCGAGGTCTGCTGCAAAAAGATCGCCACCGCGATCTGCTGCAGGCGCCGGATGTGGTGGCCAGGCAGGTCGTCCAGGTCCAGCGGCGGCAAGGGCTTTTTCTTGGTGGGCATCGATGGCTACAAGGGTAAGTACTGATGGGTGACCGGGATGTTATCACTACACTTATGCTTAGTGTACTGATGATCAGCACACATTAAATCAAGGTGAAACCCATGAATCAGGATCAAGCCCAGCAGCCTGTGCTGGTGGCCGGTGGTGGTATCGGTGGCCTGGCGGCGGCGCTGGCGCTGGTGCGGCGCGGTTTTGCGGTGAAGGTGCTGGAGCAAGCGCCCGAGATCGGCGAGATCGGTGCCGGCATGCAGCTTGGCCCCAATGCCTTTCATGCGTTTGATGCGCTGGGTGTGGGCGACCGGGCGCGCAGCCTGGCCGTGTACACCGATCACATGGTGATGCACGATGCGATCAATGAATACCAGGTGGGCAAGATCAATACCGGCGCGGCGTTTCGCCAGCGCTTTGGCAACCCCTATGCGGTGATCCACCGGGTGGATGCACACCGATCGCTGCTGGACGGCGCGCTGGCCACCGGCCGGGTTGAGCTGGTCACCTCCACCCGCGCCCAACACATCGCGCAAAGTGACAGCGGCGTCAGCGTGACCGACCAGCATGGCCGGGTGCACCAGGGTGTGGCCTTGATCGGTGCCGACGGCGTCAAATCGGTGGTGCGCCAGCAGTATGTGGGCGACGAAGCCCGTGTTACCGGCCATGTGGTGTACCGCGCGGTGGTGGACAAGGCCGACTTTCCGGTGGACCTGCAATGGAACGCGGCAAGCATCTGGGTGGGCCCCAACTGCCACCTGGTGCACTACCCGCTGCGCGGTGGTGAGCAGTACAACGTGGTGGTCACTTTCCACAGCCGCCAGCCCGAAGCATGGGGCGTGACCGAAGGCAGCGCCGAAGAAGTGCAAAGTTACTTTCAAGGCCTGTGCCCCAGGGCGCGCCAACTGATCGACCTGCCCAAGAGCTGGAAACGCTGGGCCACCGCCGACCGTGATCCGATTGCCCAGTGGAGTTTTGGCCGGGTCACCTTGCTGGGCGATGCCGCCCATCCCACCACCCAGTACATGGCCCAGGGCGCCTGCATGGCGATCGAGGATGCAGTGACCTTGGGCGAGGCGCTGCGCGTGCACCACAACGATTTCAGCGCGGCGTTTGATCTGTACCAGCGCTCCCGCGTGGCGCGCACCGCGCGCATCGTGTTGTCGTCGCGTGAGTTGGGCCGCATCTACCACGCCAAGGGCGTGGAACGGCTGGTGCGCAACGACCTGTGGAAAGGCCGCAGCGATGAGCGGTTTTACGACGCGATGGAGTGGTTGTACGGCTGGAATGCTGACAACTGCCTCGCCGCTTGAACCACAACCGCCGGAGACCACCATGACCGACCTGGGACGCCTGGAAGACCTGCCCGCCAGTTATCTGGCCAGCCTCAAAGCCCTCAACCTGGTGCCGCTGTGGCCCAGCTTGCGCGCCGTGCTGCCGCCCGACAAACCCCGGCCCAATA
>JANOBL010000178.1:0-1988 GCA_031411635.1 Betaproteobacteria bacterium | reverse complement strand
GGTTGGTCGCGCTGCAGGACTCCACGCAGGAACCGGAGCGGGGCGAGCTGCTCGCGCGCTCGAGGAAGCAGGCGCCCGTCGAGCCGCACTGCATGTCTTCGGTGCAGGCCTGGCAGAAGGTCTCTGTGTGCGAGATGGAGAATTGGAACGGCGGGCGGCAGACATCTGTACGTGGCCGGCAACGGCGGCATCAAGACCGAGGTGGCGCATTTCTTCACCAAGCTGAAGACGGCAGAAGAAGTGCTGGAGTACACCGGCGCCTTCATGCAGCTCTACCGCACCGAAGGCTGGTACCTGGAGCGCACGGTGCACTACATCAACCGGGTGGGCCTGGATTACGTGAAGAAAAAGATCCTGGACGACCACGCCGGCCGCCAGGCGCTGTGGGCCGCGCTGCAGGCGGCGCTGGAGGGCGAACCCGATCCGTGGTTCGAGTTTGACAAGGCCGCCGTCGATACGCGGCAGTTCAGCCCGGTGGAGGTGGTGTGATGAGTCGTTCGGCGTCAGCCATTCTGAAGCGGGCCGAGCGCCGGGCCGCTCCCAAGCCGGCACGCATCCCCTCGGGGGATCGGCCGATGTACTCATCGGACGAGGGGTCCAAATGATCAACTGGAAAAACATCTGCCGTGTCGACGACATCCCGGTGCTGGGCTCACGCCGGGTCGAGCGGTCTCAGGGCATGGCGGTGGCGGTATTCCGCAATGCCGAGCACAAGGTGTTTGCGCTGCTAGACCGTTGCCCGCACAAGGGCGGCCCGTTGAGCCAGGGCATCGTGTTTGGCGACAGCGTGGCATGCCCCTTGCACAACTGGACCATCGGTCTTGCCGACGGCAATGCCGCCGCACCCGATGTGGGCTGCACCACGGCGTTTGCAATCAAGGTGGAAGACGGCCAGGTATTTCTCGATGCCGACGAACTGGCCCACAAAGCCTTGAACGCCGTCAGGCCGGTTGCCGGCCCGGCCACCCGCGTCACCACCTGACCTCTCTTCGACCCTCTACAAACGCAGGCCCCGCCATGCTGTTCGGACGCAAGCACCGCAAGCCCATTTCCATCCCGGTCAAGGCCGTGAAGGATTGGAAGTACACCACCTGCAACTACTGCTCCACAGGCTGCGCGATCGAACTGGGCCTGGACGAAGCCGGCCGCATCGTCACCAGCCGCGGCCATGCCGGCGCCGATGTCAATCGCGGCAAGCTGTGCATCAAGGGCTTGCTGGAGCAGGAGTTGTTTGAGTCCCCGGGCCGCGGCAAGATGCCGTTGATGCGCGACAAGGCGCATCTGCCCTACCAGCCGGCAAGCTGGGATGCGGCACTGGACAAGACCGCCGCCAAGATCAAGGAGATCCAGGCCAAGTACGGCCGGGATTCGTTTGCCGTCGTCTCCACCGGCCAGTTGCTGACGGAGGAGTTTTATACGCTGGGCAAGCTGGTGCGTGGCCAGATCGGCACCAACCAGTACGACGGCAATACCACCTTGTGCATGGCCTCGGCCGTGTCGGGCTACAAGCGCTCGTTTGGCTCGGATGGCCCACCCGGTTGTTACGAGGACTTTGAGCACACCCACTGCCTGATGGCCTTTGGCTCCAACCTGCCGGAGCAGCACCCGATCATCTATTGGCGGCTGAAAGAAGCACTGGAGAAACGCAAGTTTCCGCTGATCGTCGTCGATCCGCGCGTCACGATGCTGGCGCAGTTTGCCGACATCCATTTACCGCTGACCCCGGGCACCGACACCGTGCTGGTCAACGCGATGATGCATGTGATCCTGAAGGAAGGCCTGGAAGACAAGGCCTACATTGCGGCCCACACGCAAGGCATCGAAGAGTTGCGCACGCTGCTGGCCGATTACGACCCGAAGACCGCGCAACATGTCTGCGGCATCGACGAAGACCGCATCCGCACCGTGGCGCGGCTGTATGCCAAGGCACCGGCGGCCATGAGCATCTGGACCATGGGCATCAACCAGTCCACCCATGGCTCGGACGG
>JANOBL010000177.1:0-3707 GCA_031411635.1 Betaproteobacteria bacterium | reverse complement strand
GCCCCCAGCCGGGTGCAGCCGTCGATCATTGCGGCGTTTTCCAGGTCTTTGGGGATGGCTTGGAAAAAGCTTACCAACACCAGGGTGCACACCGGCAGGTTCAGCACGATGTAGGGCAGCACCAGCGCGGTGTAGGTGTTGAGCAGGTTCAGCGCACGCATGGTCTCGAAGATCGGCACCAGCAAGGTGACCAGCGGGAACATGCTGCTGGCGACGATGCAGGTGAGGATCAGTTGCCGGCGCTTCAGGTTCAAACGCGCGATGGCATACGCCGCACCGGCCGCGACGATCAGCGAGCACAAGGTGGCCAGCAACGCCACCAGCACGCTGTTGGCCATGTAGTGCAGCAGCGGCTGGTCGGTGAAGGCCTGCACATAGTTGTGCAAGGTGGGGTTGTGCGGCAGCCAGGTGATCGGCTTTTGCACCAGCTCGGATTCGTTTTTCAACGAGGTGAGCAAGATCCAGATCGCCGGGAAAAAACCGTTGATCACCACCAGGCCGGCTGCGATCAGGCGCAGGCCACGGGGCGACAGCGGGAACATCAAACCGGGTTGGGTCATGTCACTTTCCCGTGGTGCCGACGCAGCACCCTCGTTGCAGGAATCCAGCGCCACCAAGCGGACGCCGTGGAACCGGCTTTGCCGGGCCACAGGCGTTGCCCCCTTGAGGGGGAGCGCCGAAGGCGCTGCGGGGGTGGTCCATGTATGTCAACCAGCGTTGCGCCCGATACGCCGCAAATAAACCGCGGTGACGCACAGCGACAGGATGAACATGAACACCGCCAGGGTGGAGCCATAGCCCACGTCCAGGTACTCGATCGTGGTCTTGTGGATCAGCATCGCCAGCGTCTCGGTGGCATCACCCGGGCCGCCCTTGGTCATCGTGTACGGGATGTCAAAAGTCTGCAGCGCGGTGATGGTGCGGAAGATCAGCGCCACGATGATCGACGGCATCAGCATCGGCACGGTGATCTGCCAGAACTGCTGCAGTTTGGACGCCCCGTCCACCTCGGCCGCCTCGTAGAGCGAGCGCGGAATCATCTGCAGCCCGGCCAGCAGGATCAGGCCCATGAAGCTGCTGGTCTTCCAGACGATGGACAAACAGATCGCGGCAAACGCCCAGTTGGGCCGCAGCAGCCACATCGTCGGCTCCTGGGCCCCGCCCAGCCGGCGCACCACATCGTTGACCACACCGTATTCGGTGTGGAAAAACCACGCAAAGATCAGCCCGACAAACGACAGCGGCAGCGCCCAGGGCAGCAGCAGCGCCAGCCGCACCGGCCATTGGCGGCGTAACGGCAAATTGGCTAGCAGCGCCAGGCCCAGCCCCACCACCAGCGCACCGGGCACGGTGATCAAGGTGATCAGCACGGTGTTTTTGGTGGCGTTCCAGAACGCCTTGTCGGTCAGCACCAGTTGGTAGTTTTCCCAGCCGATGAACTTGGCGCCACCACCGCCGCCGGACAGCCGCAGATCGAAAAAGCTGTTGAAGATCAGTTTGCCGATCGGGTAGACCACGATCAGCGCCAGCAGCAAAAACGCTGGTGAGAGCAGCATGAAGCCCAGCGTGCGCTCACTGGGATCGCGCAGGCGGTTCATGCTCCCTCCCCCTTCAAGGGGGAGGGTTGGGGTGGGGGTGCTGCCACGGCCCGCATAACCACCTCCAAAACACCATCGATATTTCGCATCACGTCGCTGTTCCAGAACCGCAATACCCGCAAACCTTGTTCGGCCAGCCAAGCATCGCGCAGTGCATCATGTTTACTTTCGGCATGTTGGCTGCCGTCAAGTTCGATCACCAAGCTAGCTTCCAGGCACACAAAGTCGAGCACGTAGCGGCCCAGCGGATGCTGCCGGCGAAACTTGGCACCATGCAATTGCTGGCCACGCAGTCGCGACCACACCAGCCGCTCAGCGTCGGTGGACGATGAACGAAGGCTGCGGGCGAAGTCGCGGTGTCCGGGCTGAATGCGGCGCATGGTTCGCGGAGTAGCTTGGCAAAGTTTTACCCCCACCCTAACCCTCCCCCTGGCAGGGGGAGGGGACAAGCCAATCAACGCATCACCCGGCGCAGCCGGCTGTCGATCTCGTCCACACCCTCCACGGGGGTCTTGGTGCGGGCCAGGATCGCGCTGGTGGTGGTGCGGATCACATCGCTGACCTGGCCGTACTCTTTGCTCAGCGGCCGGCTCTTGCCGGCGATCACCACATTGGCGGCCTCCTTGAACCACGGCACGTTTTTCACCACATCGGCATCGGTGTAGACGCTTTGGTAAGTGGGCAGCAGCGAGCCTTCCATCGCCAAAAACTTGCTGGCCTCGGGTGCGGCCAGGTACTTCACCAGCTTGGCCGATTCAGCCTTGCTCTTGCTGAACGCACTGACTGCCCATTGCCAGCCGCCGACGCAGGTGGCGCTGCGGCCACCGGCCATTGCCGGCAATGGCATCACACCCACCTTGCCTTGCACGGTGCTGTCTTTGTCGTCCTTGAAACGGTCCCAGGCAAAGCCCCAGTTGATTGCAAACAGCACCTGGCCGGCCTTGAACTCGTTGACCGTGTCGGGGGTCTTGACCTCGGCCACATTCTTCTTGATCACACCCGCGTCCACCATGCCCAGCCACTGGTTCAGGCCCTTGACCGCTGCGGCCTTGTCCAGCGTCATCTTGCCGGCGCCATCGTTGAAATCCTTGCCCTGGCCCCAGTACGGCAGCAAGAAGGTGCAGACCGCGCCTTCGATCGGCGCACCCTGGATGCTCAGGCCTTGCAGGTTGGGGTTGCCTGATTGAGATTCCGCGGCCATCACCTTCTTGGCGGCCGCCGTCAGCTCGTCCCAGGTCTTGGGCTCGGCCACGTTGTGTTTGGCCAGCAGGTCTTTGCGGTAGTACATGAACATCGCATCGGCAAACGCCGGCATCGCGGCAATCTTGCCGTCCACCACATTGCTGGCCGCGTACACCGGCAGATAGGGTTTCAACGCCACTGCCGGCTCACCCAGGTAGGCATTGAGCGGCTCCAGCCAGCCCGCGCCAAAATATTGCGCCGGGTTGACGATGTCAATCATGTAGATGTCGATCGCCGAATCCTTGGCGTTGAGCACCGTGCTGAGGTACTGGCGCTGCAACTCGCTGGTGGCGCCACCGGTCTCGATGTCGATGGAAACGCTGGGGTTGGCTTTTTGGTACTCGTCAAACAGCTTGCGCATCAGGTCGGGGCGCTGGTTGGCGCCGCCCGAGAACACCCGCAGCTTGGTCTGGGCCTGGGCCTCGGAGGCCAGCCCCGCCATCAAGGCCAGGGTGGTCAGCACGGTGGTCAGCACAGCTTCACGGCGTTTCATGGATGTCTCCTGTAAAGATCGGAATGAAGAACTGATCGTCAAACAAGGCTTACAGCGCAGCGCCGCTGTCGGCGTTGAACAAATGCATCTGGCTGGGTTGCAGGTACAAGCTGCGGCGCGCGCCCGGTGCATCGCGAAACGAGGCCGGGCAGCGCGCCACCAGCTCGGCCGCGCCAACGCGGAAGATCACCAGCGTCTCGGCGCCCAGCGGCTCCAGCAGCAGCACCTCGGCATCCAGCATCGCGCTGCCGTCGGCCACCGGCGCCAGCGTCAGGTTCTCGGGCCGCACACCAAATTTGAGCTGGGCCACCCCGGCGCAACGCGCCGCCAGATCGGCCGGCAGCGCAAAGCGTGCACCGCCCAGATCGGCCACA
>JANOBL010000176.1:0-2975 GCA_031411635.1 Betaproteobacteria bacterium | reverse complement strand
CTGCGCCAGGCCGGACTGGGCCTGGCACGCAACCCGCTGATCCTGCGGTCCTGGCCGGCGTGGGCGTGGCCACGCTGAAGCTGCCGATCTCGGGTGTGCTGGCCCGCACCATCAACATGCTGGCGCTGTCGTCCACCGCCGTGTCGCTGTTTGTCATCGGCGGCATGCTGGTGGGCTTGAGCACGCGCGGCTTGCGGCGCGATGTCACGGCCATAGCACTGGGCAAACTGCTGCTGCATCCGCTTGCAGTGGGGCTGATGGTCTGGTGGTTGCCGCCGGCCGATCCGGCGCTGCGCGCTGCCGCGGTGGTATTTGCCAGCGTGCCGATGCTCAGCATCTACCCCTTGCTAGCCCAGAAGTACGGCCTGGAGGGCTTTTGCGCCGCCGCGCTGCTGGGCACCACCTTGCTGTCGTTCCTGAGCATCAATGGGGTGCTGTGGTTGCTGGGGCCGCCGCTGGGCTGGCTGCCCTGAGCGGGCCTTCAGGCGGCTTTGGCGGCACCGCGCATGAACAAGCCGGCCACCACCCCGCGCAGCCACTGGCTGGCAGCGTCGTGGTGGTAGCGCGCATGCCAGTGCTGGTTGACATCGAAGCCCGGCACCGGCAGCGGGCAATCAAATACCGCCAAGCCACCCACCCGGGCCAGCGTTTCACCGATGTGGCGCGGCAAGGTGACGATCAGCGCTTTTACAAGCAGGCCGGGCGCAATGCCAACCGGGTGGAGATCCTGGCCAAGGTGCGCGCGTGGACGATGGCGCAAGCCTCGGTGGCCGCCTGCTGCGCCGCGCTGGACGCAGCCGGTGTGCCCGCTGCCAAGGTGCAGGCGATTGACGAGGTGCTGGCCGATCCGCAGACGCTGGCGCGTGGCATGCTGGTCGAGCAAATGCGCCCGCTGCCGGGCAGGGTCTTGCTGCCCAACCTGCCGTTCCGTTTTTCGGGTTGCGACACCTCGCCCAGCGGCCCGGCACCGCTGCTGGAACAGCACAACCGCCAGGTGGCGGCCAGCCTGGGCTACAGTGCCGCGCAAATCGACACACTGATCGGCGACGGCGTGCTGTACGACAAAGCATCGGTTGATCGCCTGCCCAGGGCCTGAACCAGGAGATTCCCATGCGTGACCAGTACGCGGTGATCGGCAACCCGATCAGCCAGAGCAAATCCCCGCTGATCCACGCCGGCTTTGCCCAGGCCACCGGCCAGCAACTGGACTACGGCAAGATCGAAGGCCCGCTGGACGGCTTCAAGGCGGCGGTGCTGGCCTTTCGGGATGGCGGTGGCAAGGGCATGAACATCACCGCCCCCTTCAAGCTGCAGGCCTTTGCGATGGCTGACGAACTGACCAACCGGGCCCGGCTGGCCGGCGCTGTCAATGCGATGAAGTTTGAGGGGGGCCGCATCCTGGCCGACAACTTTGACGGCGTGGGCCTGGTCAAGGACATCACCGGCAACCTGGGCGCCGCGATGCGTGGCAAGCGGGTGCTGCTGCTGGGTGCCGGTGGCGCGGCGCGCGGTGCGCTGCTGCCGTTTGTTGAACAACAGCCGGCCGAGCTGGTGATTGCCAACCGCCACGCCGAGCGGGCCGCACAGTTGATCGCCGAGATCGGCGCACCACCGGCGGTGCGTGCCGGCAGTTATGCCGACATCGGCAACGGCCGCTTCGACATCGTCGTCAACGCCACCTCGGCCAGCTTGACAAACGATCTGCCACCGCTGAGGCCAGAGGCATTTGCAACCGAAGGCCTGGCTTATGAGCTGGTTTATGGCAAGGGGCTGACGCCGTTTTTGCGGCTGGCACAAAACGCCGGTGTCAAACGCCTGGCCGACGGCGTGGGCATGCTGGTGGAGCAAGCGGCCGAGGCGTTTGCCTGGTGGCGTGGTGTGCGGCCGGACACGCGGGCGATGATCCAACAGATGACGGTACCGCTGCGCTGAAGGCGCTATTTGCAGCCATATCAGGGTTTTCACCATAACAAAAACTAACTAGTTCGTACACTATCTGATTCACGTCACAATCGACCAGATGACGTGCCAAGCTGCCCGGCCATCCGTGCTGGCTTGTGCATCGAGAAGACCCAAAGTGCGTTCTGTGGCGGGCGCGCGCCATGCCAAAAAGGAGACAACCATGAGACGGGTGATCGACGGCTATTGCCGTCTGCTGGAATGGACCATCGCGCTGCTGCTGGCGATGATGGTGCTGCTGGTGTTTGGCAACGTGGTGCTGCGCTACGCCTTCAACTCCGGCATCACGATATCGGAGGAGTTGTCGCGCTGGATGTTTGTCTGGCTCACCTTCCTGGGGGCCATCGTGGCGCTCAAGGAGCATGGCCACCTGGGCAGCGACATGCTGGTGTCGCGCCTGCCGGTGGCGGGCAAGAAAGCCTTGCTGGTGATAGGCCACTTGCTGATGCTGTTCATCACCTGGCTGCTGTTCCAGGGCAGCTTGGCACAGGCGCGCATCAACTGGGATGTGGAGGCGCCGGTGTCAGGCCTGTCAGTGGCCATCTTCTACTCGGCCGGCATTGTGTTTGCGGTATCGGCCGCGGTGCTGCTGGTCTACCACCTGTGGCTGGCGCTGAGCGGGCAGCTCAGTGACGACGAGTTGGTGATGGTGCGCGAGTCGGAGGAGGAAGGCGAGTTGAGGGCGCTACAGGCCGAGCTGGCGCGCGAAGGCGCCGAGGTGCCACAGCAGATGGCCGCGGACCCAACCAACAAGCACAACAAGGAGCAGTCATGACTGTCGCCATTTTCCTGGGTTCACTGCTGGGCGCGATGGCGCTGGGCATCCCGATCGCCTACGCGCTGCTGGCCAGCGGCGTGGCGCTGATGTGGCACTTGGACCTGTTCGATGCCCAGATCCTGGCGCAGAACGTGATCAACGGCTCTGACAGCTTCCCGCTGCTGGCGGTGCCGTTTTTCATGCTGGCCGGCGAGATCATGAACGTCGGCGGCCTGAGCCAGCGCATCGTCAACTTCGC
>JANOBL010000175.1:0-2099 GCA_031411635.1 Betaproteobacteria bacterium | reverse complement strand
GCCGCTGTGAGGCGCTGGCGCAGGGCCAGCGCATCGGCGTCCAGGGTCACCAATTGGCGGGTGATGGCCCAGGCCTGGCGCAGCCCCTGGGTCAAACCGCCGAGACCGGCGTCGAGCATCATGTCGACAATGGCAGCCGCTTTCCCGGGCTGCAGCAGCCACCCGGGCATGCCCAGCATTCCCAGGCCTTCCATCTGGTCGAGTTGCGTGCGCAAGCCAGCGGCCGCCGGCTCGGCGAGCAAGGGCGCCAAGTCGGCGGCCAGCGCGGCGCGCAGCGGCGGCAGGCGTTGCGCGATGGCCCCGGCACGCTGGCGCTGTGCATCGGTCAGCGGGATGCGGAATTGCTCGGCGTCACGCGGCAGCGCGCGCAGGCCAGCGGCCAAGTCGTCGATGCCGCTCAACATGCGCGTGAGGATGGCGTGCATCAGATCGACCTGCATCTGCTCCTCGGCGCTACGCCGTGCGCGTGGCTTGGCGATCAGCGCCCTGGCCTGCCGCATTTCCGTGTCGTCCCTGCGCCCGGACAGCGCACGCAGCATGTCGTCGCCGGCACGCAGAGATTCGTCGATCAGCATCGCCTCCTGCGCATCGCGGGTACGCGGCGCATTGGCGATCCCGCCAAGCCCCTGGTGCTGGGCCTGACGCTCGCTGTGCAGAGCGCGACCACGCGCGGCCAACGCGTCGAATGCGCCTGACCAGGCGGCCTCGGCAGCGGTCAACGGCAGTGTGTCGCGCTGCGGACGCGCGGCAGTGGGTACAAAAGGCTGGCCCTCGTCTTCCTTCAGCAGCCGCAGCACGGCTTCAGCCTCGGCCAGCCGCTGGCCATCCAGCATCGACTGCACCAGCGCCACATAGGCCCGCCGCCGCTCGGCCAGAAATGCCTGCCGGGCCTGCCGCGGCATCTGCTCGACCTGGCCGCGCAGTGCCTGCGCGGCATTGACCGCGCGCTTGCCATACAGCGCAGCGGCAGCCGTCTCACCCCGTGCCAGCGCCAGCCGCTGCAGCGCGGCCCAGGCCGCCTGCTCGCGGTCGGGACCGCGGATGATGGCGGCCAGCAACGCGATGCGCAGATGCGCGTCCATCGCCGACGCAAGATCGCCGGCCGCCTCCAGACGCGGCGCCTCGGCGCTGAACCAGCGGTACGAGGCCTCGGCATGGGCGAGCGGCTGCTCACGCGCAATGTCGGCCATGCTGGCAGCGGTACAGCCTGCCGACGTTGCGACTGCGGTTGCGGTTGCGGTTGCGGTCTGCGCATGGGCGCTGCTGCGCGCCTGTCCGAACAGCCACATCGGCAGCGGCGGCGACAGCGGGGCGCTGCCGCCGGGCGCGCGGCTGGCCGCTGTGGCCGCAGCCGCCAGCCCGCTGGCATCGTCTGTGCGGCCCGCAACGCGGTACAGCCGCGCCAAATCGTCGAGTGCGCGTTTGGCGATCTGCGCGCTGCCGTCGTCGCTTTCTTCGGCCTGCAGGGCAACGTCCTCTTCTTCGTCGCGGTTTTGCGGCGCTTGGGCTGCGGGACGCGGCAGTGCGGGGCGCGGCGGCGCGGCGCTGGCGCCGCGTTGCGCGCGGCTGCTGGCATCGCCATAGGTGTAGCCGCCACCGCCCTTGCCGGCATCCTCGTCTGCGCCGGCCCGCTCGGTCCTGGCCCTGATTTCGGCTTGACGCCTGCTCTCGGACTGGCGCGCCGCGCCCTGCATACCGAGTTCTGCCGCCGCCAGCACCTGTTTCAACAGCGCTACGGCCGGTGCGCGCTGGCCCATCTGCCCCAGCATGTTGGCCTCGTTGAGCCGGGTGACGGCGCGGCCGACCAGCGCGGACCGCACATCCAGCCCTGCCTTCGGCAATCGGCCTTGAAGCTGGTTGATGGCCTGGATCATCGCCATCGACTCGGCCAGATTCTTCGGCGATGTGTTCACCTTGCCGGTTTGCGCATTCAGCGCGTCCAGCCTGGCCTTGGCGCCGGTGTATTGGACATCGAACAGGTGCGCCGCCTGCTGGAAGCGCTCGATCGCCGCAACGCCCCGGCCGCGTGCGGCATCCATCACGCCGAGGTCGTTTAGCAGCCCCGCCACGGCGAACTGCGAGCGCTTGTTCCGGGCGGC
>JANOBL010000174.1:0-2200 GCA_031411635.1 Betaproteobacteria bacterium | reverse complement strand
CCAACAAGGCGCTGTTCCTGCTCGCGCCCCTCGTCTTCGCGACCCTGGCGCTGTCGGCCTGGGCGGTGATCCCGCTGGCGGAGGGCTGGGCACTGGCTGACCTCAACGACGGCATCACGTACATTTTCGCGATCTCGTCGCTGATGGTCTACGGCGTGATCATGGGCGGCTGGGCCTCGAACTCGAAATACGCCTTCCTCGGCGCGCTCCGCTCCACCGCGCAGATGATCTCCTACGAGGTCTCGCTCGGCTTCGTGATCATCTGCGTCCTGCTCTGCGCCGGCTCGCTCAACCTCTCGCGCATCGTGATGGGCCAGGGCAAGGGTTTGATGGCCAACGCCGGTCTCGGGTTCCTGTCGTGGAACTGGCTGCCACTGTTCCCGATCTTCATCGTCTATTTCATCTCGGGCCTGGCCGAAACCAACCGCCATCCGTTCGACGTGGTGGAGGGTGAATCCGAGATCGTTGCCGGCCACATGATCGAGTACTCGGGCATGTCGTTTGCGATGTTCTTCCTGGCCGAATACGCCAACATGATCCTGGTGTCGATGTTGTGCGTGGTGCTGTTTCTGGGTGGCTGGCTCAGCCCGTTTGCACTGCTCGATTTCATCCCCGGCTGGATCTGGCTGGCAGCCAAGGTGTTTGTCGTGGTCACGATGTTCCTGTGGGTGCGTGCCACGTTTCCGCGCTACCGCTACGACCAGATCATGCGTCTGGGCTGGAAGATCTTCATCCCCATCACCTTGATCTGGCTGGTGGTGGTTGGGCTCTGGATGCAAACCCCTTTCAACATCTGGAAGTGACATGGCAGCCGTCGCAACGCAATCACTCCGAGGTTTCCTCTCCAGCTTCATGCTGCTGGAGTTGCTGAAGGGCATGAAGCTCACCGGCAAGTACTTCTTCGCCAAGAAGATAACGGTGCAGTTTCCGGAAGAAAAAACACCACAAAGCCCACGCTTCAGGGGCTTGCACGCATTGCGCCGGTATGAAAACGGTGAAGAGCGCTGCATCGCCTGCAAGCTGTGCGAGGCGGTGTGCCCGGCGATGGCCATCACGATCGAAAGTGATGTGCGTGACGACGGCAGCCGCCGCACCACGCGCTACGACATCGATTTAACCAAATGCATCTTCTGCGGCTTCTGCGAAGAAAGCTGCCCGGTCGATTCCATCGTCGAAACCCATATCTTCGAATACCACGGCGAAAAGCGCGGCGACCTGTACTTCACCAAGGACATGTTGCTGGCCGTCGGTGACCGTTACGAAGCTGAAATCGCCGCCAACAAGGAGGCCGACGCGAAATACCGCTGAGCCGTCTTGCAAGGGCCCGCACCTGGCACGTCAGTGGCCGGGGCCGGCAGGAGGAGGACAGCGCGGCAAGGGCTCGTGAGGAAATAGCCATGACCACAACCGGCGCACTTTTTTACTTTTTCGCAGCGGTGCTGTTGTTTGCGTCTTTCCGTGTCATCACGGCGCGCAGCACAGTGCATGCCGCGCTCTACCTGGTGCTGGCGTTTGCCAATGCCGCGATCATCTGGATGTTGCTCAAGGCCGAGTTTCTGGCCATCGCGCTGGTGCTGGTTTATGTGGGCGCGGTGATGGTGCTTTTTTTGTTCGTCGTGATGATGCTGGACATGAACGGCGACGATTACCGCGACGGCTTCTGGAAGCATTTGCCACTGGCCCTGCTGGTGGGCGCGGTGATTGCACTGGAGATGGCGCTGGTGCTGCTGGGTGGCTTCAGGCTCACTGATGCGCCGGTGCTGGAGCCGGCGCTGGTCAAGATGGGCAATACCCGGCTGCTGGGCATCGAGATCTACACCAAGTATTTGAACCCGCTGCAGGTGGCTGCTGTGCTGCTGCTGGTGGCCATCATCGCGGCGATTGCGCTCACCTTGCGCCAGCGCAAGGACAGCCGCTCGCAAGACCCGTCGCAACAGGTGCTGGCCAACAAGGCCGACCGGTTGCGCATCGTCAAGATGAAACCGGTGATGGAGGTGGCATCGTCGCCGGTGGTTGCAGCTACACCGGCCGCTGGGGAGAAAAAATGAACTTCGGCCCCGTCACGCTCGGTCACTACCTGTCGCTGGGCGGCTTGCTGTTTGCGCTGTCGGTGATCGGCATCTACCTGAACCGCCGCAACCTGATCGTGCTGCTGATGGCCATCGAGCTGATGCTGCTGGCGGTCAACCTGAACTTCGTC
>JANOBL010000173.1:0-15245 GCA_031411635.1 Betaproteobacteria bacterium | reverse complement strand
TGGCCGATCGCATAGGCCGGCTGGCCCACCACCACGCTGTTGGTGCTGCCCAGCGCGACGACGGGTGCCTGCAAGCCCACCGCCTCCAACTGGCAAAGGTCGCGCTGCACATCCCACAGCGCCAGCCGGGCCGGCATGGCGCTGGCCTGGCCATCACGCCGCAACTGCACCTTGCGCGCACGCACAAGCACATGGCAGTTGGTGACCAGCAGGCCCGGCGCCACCACCACCGCACTGCCCTGGCCCAGCACCAGGCCGTCGGCGTCCAGGGTTTGAACCCGCCACACACTGGGCGAGACCTGGGCAAACAGCTCGGCCGGTGTCAGCGCTGCCACCAGCGGCGGCGCCAGCAGCAGCGCGGCGCCCAGCAGCCAACCGGAGCGGCGCAACGCCGTGCCTGTCATGGTTTGATCAGGCCTTGCAGATCGGCCGCCGTGGCCATCGGGTACAGCACCGCCTCGCCGTTGTGCTGGCCGCCCTGGATCAGCGATCCACTCTCGGCAGCGGCGCGCGCCTTGTCCAGTGGCACGCAGGGCTGGCCCGGGGCGCTGCGCATCAAAGTGCCGGCGGGGGTTTGCGGCCGGTCGGGTTGGCTGGCGTCCAGCAGCCGGGCGGTGCAGCCATTGCCCACGACGATGCCCGTTACCAGGTAGGTCTTGCCAGCTTCCGGCGTGAACGACCAACGCACCACACAACTTGTCTGGCCAGCGCGCAGCACCACAAAATCCAGCGTCGTCAGTGCGCCCGCCGCCAGCGTGGCCGGATCGGGCCCCTTCTTGGCATTGCCGCCGGCCAGCAGGCGCGGCCCCTTGCACTGCAACGAGTCGGCCAGCTCAAACACCGCGTAGCGGTCGTCACCCGGCACCGCGCCACGCAACAGCAGGCGTGCACTGGGGCCGCTGGCGGTGGCGGCGGGTGGGTTGGCGCCGGCGGCGGGCGCCGTCTCGGTGGCGCAAGCCGCAACACCCAGCACCAACACCAGTGCGGCGCAACTCAACAGCGTGTGGGCGGGGGTGGCCTGGGCATGCACGGCACCGAGTGTAGGCGTGGGCTTCTACACTGGCGCATGGGCACACTCACCACCACCGATGGCCTGGTCTTGCAGCTTTTTGACGGCCCGGCCCCGCTGGGCGCGCAGCGCGGCACGGTGCTGATCGTGCATGGCCTGGGTGAGCACATCGGCCGCTACACCGCCGTGGCCCAGCATCTGGCGGGCGCCGGTTGGGCGGTGGCCGGTTACGACCAGCGTGGCCACGGCCGCTCGGCCGGTGGGCGTGGTGGCCTGGCGGCCGATGACAGCCTGCTGGCCGATCTGGGCGCGGTGATCGGGCACGGCCGTCAAGCCACGCCGGGGCCTCTGGTCTTGCTGGGCCACAGCATGGGTGGCCTGGTGGTGGCCAGGTTTGTGGCCGAGGGGCTGGCCGCCACCCCGGCACGCTGGTGGCAAGCGGTGGACGGACTGGTGCTGTCGTCGCCCGCGCTGGACCCGGGCATGAGCACCTTCCAAAAAGCCTTGCTGGCGCTGCTGGCACCGCTGCTGCCGGGGGTGGCGCTGGGCAATGGTTTGAAACCCGAATGGGTCAGCCGCGATCCGGCGGTGGTGCGCGCCTACATGGCCGATGCGCTGGTGCATGACCGCGTCACGCCCCGGCTGGTGCGCTTCATCGTCGATGCGGGGTTGCTGGTACAGCAGCGTGCAGCGCGGTGGACCCTGCCCACCTTGCTGCTGTATGCCGGCGCCGACCGCTGCGTGGCGCCCCGTGGCAGCGCGGCGTTTGCTGCGGCCGCGCCGGCTGCGCTGCTGCAAGCCAAGTGTTACGACGGCCTGGCGCACGAGATCTTCAACGAGCCCGAGCGGGCCCAGGTGCTGGCCGATCTGCAAGCGTGGTTGTCGCCACGCTGGCCGATGCGCGCCTAAACTGCTTGATCCCCTGCCAAAGGAACAGCGATGAACGCACGCGACCCCCACTTGCCAGTGCAGCCCGACGAAGCCAGCGCGATGGGCCTGTTTGCCAGCCAGCGCTGGGACCAGGCCATCGTGCCGGCGCTGACCGACTACATCAGCATCCCGGCCAAGAGCCCGTTGTTCGACGCCGATTGGTCGAAAAACGGCTTTCTCGACAAAGTGGTGCGCGACGCCGCCACCTGGGTGGAATCGCGCCAGGTGCCGGGGCTGAGCTTGGAAGTGGTGCGCCTGCCCGGCCGCACGCCGGTGATTTTTTTTGAGATCACGGCCACCAAGGCAGGCGCTGGCGACACCGTGGTGATGTACGGCCACCTGGACAAGCAGCCCGAGTTCACCGGCTGGCGCAACGACCTGGGGCCGTGGACACCCAAGTATCAAAACGGCTTGCTGTACGGCCGGGGTGGCGCCGACGATGGCTACGCGGTGTACGCCGCGATCACTGCGGTGGAGGCGCTCAAAGCCCAGGGCCTGGGCCACCCGCGCATCGTTGGTCTGATCGAAAGCTGCGAGGAGAGTGGCTCGCACGATCTGCCACCCTACCTGGATGCCTTGCGCACCCGGCTGGGCAATGTCAGCCTGGTGGTTTGCCTGGATTCTGGCGCCGGCAATTACGACCAGCTCTGGCTTACCACCAGCCTGCGCGGCATGGTGTCGGGTGTGTTGAAGGTGGAGATCCTGACCGAAGGTGTGCACTCGGGCGATGCCAGCGGCGTGGTGCCGTCCAGCTTTCGCATCCTGCGCCAGGTGCTGGACCGGTTGGAAGACTCAAAAACCGGCCGCTTGCTGCCCGAGAGTTTTCACTGCCATTTGCCCACCGACCGGGCTGAGCAAATCAAAGCCGCCGCCGCGATCCTTGGCCAGGCCACCTGGAAGACTTTCCCCTGGGCCTGCGGCGCCGATGGTGGCAGCACCTTGCCCACCACCACCGATCCGGTCGAGGCACTGCTGAACCGCACCTGGCGGCCCACCTTGTCGGTCACCGGGGTGGACGGCTTCCAGGACATGAAAAGCGCCGGCAACGTGCTGCGGCCGTTCACCGCGTTCAAGCTCAGCCTGCGCCTGCCGCCGCTGGTGGATGGCCACCTGGCATCACTGCAACTCAAGGCCTTGCTGGAAGACAACGCCCCGTACAACGCCAAGGTCACGTTCCATCCCGATGGCCGGGCCGGTGCCTTGGGTGCCAATGGCTGGAATGCGCCCACGCTGGCACCGTGGCTGGAGTCGGCGCTCAATACCGCCTCCCTTGCCCAGTTTGGCGCACCGGTGGGCTACATCGGCCAGGGCGGCACGATCCCGCTGATGAGCTTGCTGCAGCAAGGCTTTCCGGCCGCGCAGATGATGGTTTGCGGCGTGCTGGGGCCCAAGAGCAACGCGCACGGGCCGAACGAGTTTCTGCATGTGCCGTATGCCAAACGGCTGACCGCGGCGGTGGCCCAGGTGATCGCGGCCTGCCCCTGATTTACCGGCGCGGGCCGGTGCGCTCACATCGGCGGCGCAAAACCGTTGCGGCCGGCGGTGGCGCGCAGCGCGGTGGGCTGGCCGTCACGCAGTTGCGCTGTCACCAGCACCTTGGCGCCGGCCACCAGCAGGCTGCGGTCGGCCGGCTTGAAGGTGACCACCGGCACACCCTCGGCCACGTTCAAAACCTTGCTGCCGTCCTTGTCTTTCAGCGTCAGCGTGCGGCCCTGGGCGCTGGTCACCAGGTCGGCCACCGTGGCATTGGTCATCGTGCTGCCGGGCATCAAGTCCCACGGAAAGTGGCCCTCGCCAGTGCCGCGTGCGGCCTCGGGAAACACCAGCACCTCCAGCGCGTTCAGGCTGCCATCGGCCGCCGTCATCGCCGCCGAGCCGACATAACTGCCAGCCTGGATGGCCGACAGCGTTATCGGCAACACCTCGCTGACGCTGAAGTTGTCGGCCAGCACCAGCCGCAGCACTTCGCCGCTGCGCTCCTTCATCACCAGCGTATTGCCCTCCAGTGACTCCACCGTGCCGCGCAGGCGCTGGGTGGGTTGCGGTGCCGGGGTTTGTGCCAATGCCAAGGTACAGGCCAGCGCACAAACCAGGGCCAGGCCAGCGGTGAACCATTGCTTCATGGGGCGGTACTCCAAAGGCTGCGGCAGCCCTTGCCACCGTCAGAGGCCGGTTTGTACACCGGGGCTCAAAGCACTGGGCGGGGGTGGTTTTGTGGCTACCTCATCGAGAACCCGGTGCTGGTCAGCGGCCCGGTCATCGGTTCGATCAGTGCGATCAAGGGTTTCAGCTCACGGTAGCGCAACGCCACCTTGGTGGCATAGGCAAAAAAGCGTGGCAGGTCGGCGCTGTAGGCAGGTTTGCCATCGCGGTGTTTCAGCCGGCAAAAGATGCCCAGCACTTTCAGGTGGCGCTGCAAGCCCATCCACTCCAGCGCGCGCCAGCACTCGCCAAAGTCCTCGGCCATCGCATGGCCTGTCAGCAGGCCGGCGTCCCGGGCCTGTTGCCACCAGCGCGCTGCCCAGTCGATCTCCTGGGATTCGTCCCACGAGATGAAGGCGTCCCGCAGCAGCGAGGCGATGTCGTAAGTCACCGGCCCACGCACCGCGTCCTGAAAATCCAGGATGCCCGGGTTGGGCCGGGCCACCATCAGGTTGCGCGGCATCCAATCCCGGTGCACGGTGGTTTGTGGCTGCGCCAGCGCGCTGGCCACCAGCACATCGCACAGGCGCTGCCAGGTGCTGGTTTGCGCAACAGTCCAGGTGATGCCGTGTTCACGCAGCACACACCAGTCCGGGAACAGCGCCAGCTCACGCCGCAGCAGCGCGTCGTCATAAGCCGGCAGGCCGTTGCCATCCATGCGCTGCTGAAACTGCAGCAGCGCGGCCACCGCGTCGCGCATCAGCGCATCGGCGCGCTCGGGGTGGGCTTGCAAGCTGTGCAGGTACAACTCGGTCCCCAGATCGGCCAGCAGCACAAAGCCCAAGGCTTCGTCCACCGCCAGCACTGCCGGTGCATGCAGGCCGGCGGCCTGGATGCGCTGCGCGATATCGACAAACGGCCGCACGTCCTCCAACGGCGGTGGTGCGTCCATCACGATGCGGTGGCTGCCGTCGGCCGCCGTTACCCGGAAATAGCGCCGGAAACTGGCATCGGCCGATGCCGGTGCCAAGCTGCTTGCATCCAGTTGCCAGGCCAAAGCCAAAGGCTGAAACCAGCGCCAGAACGCGGCTTCGCGCAGGGCATCGGGCCAGGCGATCAAGGGCTGGGCTGGGCGCATCGGCAGGGGGCTCGTGGATAATCTGACGATTCTACGAACCGCAGTCCCCGCCCGGCCCTGCGGCACTGGCGCCGCGCGCTGCGGCCATGTCTCCCAGCCGCCCTCCGTGCCAGCCGTTCCTCGTGCCGCCCCCCGCTCCGCGATACCGCCATGCCACCTGCGGGCCGGCGGATGGCCGATGGGTGTGCGGCATACGGCCTGGGCCACGCTGGTCTTGCTGGGCACGCTGAGTCCCTGGGCGGCGGCCAATGGCAATACCGATACCGAGCCGGCGCTGGCGCTGCAAGCCAGCCCGGCGCTGGTGCCCGCCCCAGCCGGCGAGCGTGGCCAGCTTCGGCCCATCATCCTGCGCGCCAACAGCTTGCAGGTGCGGCCAGGGCTTGATGCCCAGGCCGAGGGCGCGGTGGAGTTTCGCCGCGCCGGCACGCTGATCACAGCCGACCGTTTCAGCTACGACAGCGCCGACGATCTGGCCGCCGCACGCGGCCATGTGCTGATCAGCCGCGAAGGTGTGCGCTACAGCGGGCCCGAACTGCAATTGCATGTGCAGCGCTTCGAAGGCTTTTTTCTGCAGCCCGAGTTTGAGTTCACCCATGTGGGCGCCGGTGGCCGGGCCGAGCGCATCGATTTTCTGGACAGCAACCGGCTGCGCGCGATCAAGGCGATTTACACAAGCTGCCCGCGCGAGGACGGCAGCCAGCCCGATTGGCTGATGCGCACCGACCGCATCCGGCTGGACTTTGCCAACAACGAGGGCATTGCCGAAGGCGCGGTGCTGCAGTTTCTGGGCTTGCCTATCCTGGGCCTGCCGGTGCTGAGCTTTCCGCTCACCGACCAGCGCAAAAGCGGCTGGCTGCCGCCCACCGTGGTGCCGATTGACAGCCGCAACGGCTTTACCTTGGCGGTGCCGTATTACTGGAACATCGCGCCGAACCTGGACGCCACCCTGGTGCCCACGGTGCTGACCCGGCGTGGCCTGGCGCTGGACAGCGAGTTTCGCTACCTGCAGCCCAGCCACAGCGGCAGGCTGCGCTGGAACTGGCTGCCACTGGACCGGGTGACCGGCGGCGCCCGCCATGCTTTTGATTTTGACAACGAGGGCCGCGTGTTTGGCAGCATCGACTACCGGGCGCATTTGCGGCGGGTGTCCGACGATGCGTACTGGAAGGATTTTCCACGGTCCATGCCCGACACCCCGGTGCCGCGTCTGTTGACCCAGGATCTGGCTGCCGAGCGGGTGCTGGCCTCGCCTTTCGGTCCGTTGACCGCTTATGCCCGCTTGCAGCACTGGCAGGTGCTGCAAACCGGCAGTGGCCCGGATTTGATCGTCTCGCCGTACCAGCGCAGCCCGCAACTCGGCCTGCGCCTGGCCTCGCCGCTGGCGGCCGGGCTGCGCGTGGCCCTGGAGACCGAAGTGAACCATTTCACCCGGCCCGATGATTCACTCAGCGCCGCGTTGCCCACCGGCTGGCGCTGGCATGCGCTGGGCCAGATCAGCCGGCCGTTTGAGCAGCCCGGCGGCTGGATCACGCCGTCGCTGAAGCTCAATGCGGCCAGTTATGCGCTGGACGCCAGCAGCGCCGCGCTGGTGAGCGCACCCGCGGCCTCGCCGGCAACCCTGCTGGCCCGTGCATCGCGGCTGATCCCCACCGCCAGCCTGGATGCAGGGCTGGTGTTCGAGCGCCGCACAAGCTGGTTTGGCCGGCCGCAGCGGCAAACGCTGGAGCCCCGGTTGCTTTACGTCAACACCCCGTTTCGCAATCAATCGGCGCTGCCCAATTTCGATGCCGCCGAGCGTGATTTCAACGCCGTGTCGATCTACGCCGACAACGCGTTTTCGGGCATCGACCGGGTGTCGGACGCGCACCAGATCACCACCGGTTTCACCACCCGGCTGGTGGATGCCGAGAGCGGTGCCGAAACCCTGCGCCTGGCGCTGGCGCAGCGTTTTCGGCTCAGCGACCAGCGGGTGGTGCTGAGTGGCAATGCGCTGACCCAGCGTTTCTCCGATGTGCTGGTCGAGGGCGCCAGCTCGGTGTTCAAGCCCTGGGTGCTGGACGCCGCACTGCAATACAACCCCGACAGCCAGCGGGTGGTGCGCTCGATCATCGGCGCGCGCTACACGCCGGCACCGTTTCACACGCTGAGTGCACGCTACCGGCTGGCCAAGGATTTGTCCGAGCAGGTGGAGCTGGGTTGGCAATGGCCGGTCTACCGGGGCACGGCCAGTCCGGTGGGCGCTGCGCGCGGTTGCGGCGGCACGGTGTACGCGGTGGGCCGTTTGAACTACAGCCTGAAAGACAGCCGGGCCACTGATTCGATGGCCGGCATTGAAGTCGACACCGGCTGCTGGATTGCCCGCGTGGTGGCCGAGCGGCTGTCCACCGGCCGGGCCGAAGCCGCCACCCGCTTGCTGCTGCAGCTTGAGCTGGTGGGCCTGTCCAGGCTTGGCGCCAACCCCTTGCAGGTGTTGAAGGACAATATCCCCGGTTACCGGCTGCTGCGTGAGCCCGCGAACACCCCGATCCCCACCTTCGAGCCATGATCCACATTCAATTCAACCCGTGCCGGCACGCCAGCGCGCTGGCCTTGGCCGCAGCGCTTTGCCTGGGCGCCGGCTTGGCAACGGCGCAGACGGCCGCACAGACGGCAGCACCGGCCAGCGCCACCCGCGCCAGCCGCAGTGGGGATTTCATCGTGGCGGTGGTCAACACCGAGGCCGTGACCTCGGTGGAAGTGGCGAAGCGGGTGGAGCGGGTGGGCGCCGATGCCCGGCGGGCCGGTGCCAGCCTGCCCGATGCCGACACCTTGCGCCAGCAGGTGCTGGACGCGCTGATTGATGAGCGGGTGCAGATCACCTTTGCGCGCGATGTGGGCCAGAAGGTGGACGATGCCGAGATCGACCGGGCGGTGGCCAATGTGGCGGCGCAAAACCAGCTCACGGTGGCGCAGTTGCGCGACCGGCTGCGCGGCGAGGGCATGGAGATGGCGCGCTTTCGCAACAACTTGCGCGACCAGTTGATGGTGGAGCGGGTGCGCGAGCGCGAGGTCAACTCGCGCATCCGCATCTCCGACGCCGACATCGACCGTTTGCTGGACGAGCACCGCGCCCGTGCCGCCAGCGATGCCCAGCTCAACCTGGCCCAGATCCTGGTAACGGTGCCCGAGGGTGCCAATGCCGAGCTGCTGGCCCAGCGCCAGGCGCGTGCCGACCAGGCGCTGGCGCGTGTGCGTGCGGGCGAGGATTTTTCCAAAGTGGCGCGTGAGCTGAGCGAAGACCCAAACCGCGAGGCCGGTGGTGAACTGGGCCTGCGCCCGGCCGCACGCCTGCCGGACCTGTTTGTTGACGGTGCGCGTGATCTGGCAGTGGGCCAGGTGGCGCCGCAGCCGCTGCGCAGCGCGGCCGGGTTTCATATCCTGAAGCTGATCGACCGCCAGCAAGGCGACCCGTTCAAGATCACGCAATCGCGGGCGCGGCACATCCTGCTGCGGCTGTCGGACAAAACCCAGGTGGCGGCAGTGACTCGCCGCATGGAAGACCTGCGCCGGCAGATCGAGCGCGGCGACAAGAAGTTTGAAGACGTGGCGCGCGACATCTCCGAAGACAGCTCGGCCTCTGGCGGTGGTGACCTGGGCTGGGCCGCGCCCGGCCAGTTTGTGCCGGAGTTTGAAGAAGCGATGAGCAAGCTGGAGCCGGGTGGTATTTCGGCGCCGGTGGTGTCGCGTTTTGGTGTGCACCTGATCCAGGTGGTGGAGCGGCGCAACGCCAGCCTCGATCCCAAAGAAGTGCGCGAACAGGCCCGCAACCAGTTGCGCGAAAGCAAGTACGAGCAGGCATATGCCGATTGGGCCAAGGAGCTGCGGCTGCGCGCTTACATCGAGCTGCGCGAGCCGCCTTTGTGAGTACTTTGGCCCCCAAGACGCCTGCGGCGTCGCCCCCCCGTGGGGGATCCGGTCCGCTTGGCAGCGGCCCGGCGCGGACCGCCGCCGCCGCCAGAGCGCCTGATAGCCTGTGAGTCACATCGCCCGCAAGCGCTTCGGCCAGCACTTTCTGGTGGATCACGGCGTGATCGATGAAATCGTCCGCGCCATTGCACCCAAACCCGGCGAAGCGCTGGTCGAGATCGGCCCCGGCCTGGGCGCACTGACCCAGCCGCTGCTGGAGCGCTGCGGCGCGCTGACGGTGATCGAGCTGGACCGCGACCTGGCGGCGCGCTGGCGCCAGCGCCCGGGCATAACCGTGGTTGAGGCCGATGTGCTGAAGGTTGATCTGGCCGCGCTGGCCGACCAAGCCACCCAGCCACTGCGGATGGTGGGCAACCTGCCCTACAACATCTCCACGCCGATCCTGTTCCACCTGCTGGCGGTGGCGGCGCGGGTGCACGACCAGCACTTCATGCTGCAAAAAGAGGTGGTGGACCGCATGGCCGCTGCGCCCGGCAACAAGGACTTTGGCCGATTGACCGTGATGCTGCAGTGGCGCTACCGCATCGACGCCTTGTTTGACGTGGCGCCCAGCGCGTTTGATCCGCCGCCCCGGGTGGTGTCGGGCATCGTGCGCATGCAGCCCTTGGCCCAGCCGCCGCTGCTGGACCAGGCCCGGCTGCAGGCGCTGGTGGCACTGGCGTTTTCGCAGCGCCGCAAGTTGCTGCGCCATACCCTGGGCCGCTGGCTGGACGAGCAGGGTTTTGGCGGCCGGTTTGACGTGCAGCGCCGGGCCGAGGAAGTACCGGTGGCCCAGTACGTGGCGCTGGCGCAGGCGGTGTCGGCTGGCCGCTGAAACAACAAAACGCCCCGCAGGGCGCTTTGTCGGGCAGACGGCATCAAGCAGACGGCATCAAGCCGCGTTCAGCCACATCGCGGTATCAAACGCGCTGCTCATCATCGGCATGTTCATCCCGAAGTTCGGATTGACGCCGCTCTTGGACACCGTCTTGGTGGGGGGCTTCTCGGGCACCTGGGACAACTCGTTGGTGCGCTCCCAGGCGCTGGCTTCGGCGCTGCGGGCCACCGCAAACGAGTAGAAACAGCGAAACGGAATGCGCCGCTCGGCCCAGAAATCAGCGGTGTCGCGGAACACATCCAGCAATTGCTCACGCGCTTCGCGGTCAAACTTGGTGTTGTCTGGCAATTGCTCCAGCACCACCACAAAACCGGGCTGGCTGCCGGCGCGGTGCACCAGGTCGGTCATGCAATCAAACAGTGCGTCCAGGTTCTTGCCAAAGTGCGCCGGAAACAGGAACGACTCGGCAATCTTGTCCAGCACGTCCTGTTTGGACTGGGCATCGGTCAGGTTGGCGTACAGAAAATGTTGGCCAGCGCCTTCGGCGGCGGTCATCAGGTCTTCGACGCGGTAGGCGCGGATCGCCTGCACGATATTGGGACGGACGGTCTGCAGCAGCATGGTCGCGTTCCTCCAGGGTCAAGGTATTGAAGAAAAAAGTTCCGGAACTTATCGCCGCTCACTGCGCGATCAGCTTGAAGCTGGCGTAGTGATCGGCGGTGTAATAACAGGCTTCGGGCAACGTGGGCCGGCTACCGCCACAAACAATGCGGCGGGCACCCCGGTCACGGGCGTTGGGTGTGGGCACGGTGTACTCGCGGTAAAAGCCGCGCTCACGCCGTGGCAGCCTGCGCTCAAAATTGCCAAAAACCACGCCATCCTTGCTGTAAGGAAACGGGCCACCGGACAAGATCAAACGCTGGGTTTTTTGGGCTTCGGACGGCAGCGAATGCAATGCCACCGCACCCGCGCCCTCCACCGGCCCTTTGGCGAAAGCTGAAAAACCAGCTCCCGCCAACAGCACCATCAGCAGCGAAGCCCCCAGCTTGCGCCAAGGACAGCGAGACGATGGTTGTGGCACTGCTCCCACTGGTTTACCCTGAAATCTGTGACGACAATGTTACCGGAACGGCCCTGAAAACTCAAGCCGCTGCCTCATATTTGGGCAGGATCAAAAGGATATGAGTGTGCGCTCACAACCTCACAGGCCCTTGTATTTTCGACAAATGAGGCTTGTCAAGCAGGTTTTCAAGACGATTCTTTACCGGATCATCCAGTTGAATCTGGTGCTTGCACCGGTTTGGTGAATCAGCAGATGCTGGCTCAGTCAACCGTGCCACGGAAGAAACTCAGCGAGGCCCACAGGCTTTCCCAGTCGGCGCCGCTGCCGGCCGGGGCAGGCCGCATGTGCACGGCTTTGACCAGCCACTGGCCGCTGCGTTGCAGCGGCAAGCGCACGCGGCCCTGGTCATCGCTGCGTGCGCCGATTTTGTGGCTCGGGTCTGCACGGTGGAAAGCCACCACCAGCGCACCGGCCAGTGGCCGGCCTTCGTACAACAGGCGCACCGGCAGCGGCTCACCGTCGCGTAACCTGCCCGGCGCCTGCTCGGCAATCAGCTCGAGCGTGAAGCCCAGTGCGTGGTCGGTCACTGGGCCTGCGCTGTCGGCCGGTCCGGCGGACACCAGGCTCTTGGCACAGCGCGAAAAGATTTCGCGGCCCGGCTGGTCAAGCTGCCCACGCTCGGCCCGCAGCGCCAGCACCGCGTCCAGGCCTTCTTCCTGCAGGTAGGCGTTGAACTTTTCGGCCGGCAGTTCCACCGCATTGGGCTTGCCGTGGTAGCCGATGATGTAGCTGCCCGGCTGGCCCAGGCGAAACAGCCCCGCCGGGTCGGCGCCGATGCGGCCGGGCAGCGTGATGCTGGTTTTGCGGTTGGCATCGACCAGCACAAAGCGGTGCATGTTGGCCGCTGCCGGGCGCGCCACACCGTCGCCGCTGAAATGCTCGCCCACCAGCAGCCGCACCGCCACCGCTTGATCTGGCGCGGGCGAAAAGCTGGCCGGCTCGATCCAGAAATCATGGGCTGTTGCCCGCGCAGCGAGCAACAGCCCCAGCATGCCCACCCGCAGGCCGGACCCCCTCATGTCAAGGCGCGGGAATGTCGGGCACCGTCGGCAGATTGATGCCGCCATGCCCTTGCAGCAGGCCCTGGTGCGCCGGCGCCAGGAACGGGAAACGATCCAGGTAGTTCTTGTCGTTGACTTCCACCCCCTTGGCCAGGCCGGCGGCCGGGTTGCCGGCAACGATCAGGCTGATCAGCACGCTGTTCACGTTCACCTGGTTGCGGTTGGGCGCGGTGCCACCGCCCAGGCGCCGGCCGTTCGGGAAGCTGGAGTCGATCGCCGCGTCCAGCGTGATCACATCGCCGGTGGAGCCGTCGACCACCGGGATCGGCCGGCCCAGGTTGATCGCATTGATGATGTCCAGGCGCGGCCCCTTCAGCACAGTGTCGACGGTGGCTTGCGGCACGCCCAGCGCACGGTAGATGCCCAGCGCTTCGGCGTCGCGCACCAGCACCGGGTACAGGATGTCGGCGCCGAAGTTGCTGACATCCTTGTCCGGGCCGGAGCGCAGGTACAGCGTCTGGCGCTGCGTGCCCACCAGCCCGGCGTTGAACAGCGGCAGCGCGTTGCGGCCCACCTGCACCCAGTCGCCCGAACCCTTCAGGCCGGTGATGATGTTGTTGACATCGACCGACTGCACCCGCTGGCGGTTGATCGTGGTGTACACCCGCAACAGGCTGTCGGTGGAATTGGCGACCAGCGTGCCGTTGTGCGGGATGCCACCCGGAAAGATGTCGGTCATCGGTATCTCGATCGCGATCGAGAAGATGTTGAAGCCGGTGAACACGTCTTTGCCCGGTGGCCGGCGCGCGCCCGGGATGCCGCCCAGATCGTCGCTGTTCAGGTTGACCAGGTCGAAGATGCCTTTTTCATCCAACTGGTACGGATCGTCAAACTGCCCGGCAATCACCCGTCCGCCGTTGCCCAGGTTGTGGATGTAGCGGTCGACAAAGGCCTGGTCGTACAGCCCCACTTCGCGGCTGGCGGGGTTGCCCAAGTCGTAGCCCTGGAAGGCGCCCAGGCCATAGACCAGGCGGTCGGTCTGCGGGCCGTGGTTGTTGGGCAGCACCGGCAGATCGTTGGCCAGCGTGGTGGTGCGGCTGGGGTCGGTCTCGTCAAGCTGGATCGGGCGGTTCGAGCGCACGATGCGGCTGACCTTCATCGTCTCGGTGCCGCCGGTCAGTTGCCACAGCAGTTCGTTGCCGCCGCCCAGCGGATCGCTGGGGCTGGGCGCGGCTTCGGGGATCAGCGTGTTCTTGAACTCGACCCGGTAGACAAACTTGTCGGCCAGGCTGGTGCCGGTGCCGATGTGAAACTGGTAGCGGTAGCCGTTGCAGGCGCGCAAGCCCTGGTTGCCCTGGCCCGGCTCGTGCAGCGGGTTGAAGTTCATGATCAGGTACAGCTTGTCGTGGCTGCCGGGCTTGACCCAGGCATAGGTGTCGGTGTTGTCGGCACAGGGCTCGTTGAGCACCGCCAGCGCCTCGCGGTGGCTGGACGCCTGGGCCGCCAGGCCGCATGCGGCCAGCGCCAGCGCGGCTGAGTGCGACAACCATCGGGGCAGCCGGCGCTGGATTTTTTTGTAGTGCGAAGTCATGGATTCATTCCTTGAAGGTTGAAGCCGCAGCCCCCAGAACCGGGGCCGTTCGTGGGCATCGCGCTCAACGATCCGGGACCGAAGCCGTGCCTGGCTAGCTCTACGAAACCGGCGCACCGGCGGATGCCGGGTGCAGGCTGTGCGCCCCCCGCAAATGAGGGGTGTTTGACCCACCGCTTTACGCTGTCCAGTAGGGGGCAGGCGCGGCCGACATTGCATCCGGCGCCAAGCCCGCTACGTAATCCCAGCCAGCATCTGGTGTCACAGGTCTTGCCGGCCAGACCGGCTCAAGGAGCATCCATGAAGCGATTTTTCAAAGCCGCACTTGCGGCTGCGGTTTTGGCGGCTGGCAGCGCTGCGGTGCAGGCCGCGCATGTGTCGTTTGTCGGCAATCTGGCGGGCGACAACGATGTGCAGCTCTTCAGCTTCACGCTCGCGGCCGATGCCGATGTGGTGCTGCGCACCTGGTCGTATGGCGGTGGCAGCAACGCGGCGGGCAACCTGATCGGTGCCGGTGGCTTTGACACTATCGTCTCGCTGTTTTATGGCTCGGGCGGCTCGGCGCTGCTGATCGGCGCCAACGATGATGGCAGCGCTGTTGCGGTCGATCCAGGCACCGGCCTGGCGGCAGACTCGTTGCTGGAGATTTCGTCGCTGTTGGCCGGCAACTACACCGTGGCGCTGACCCAGGTCGCCAACTTTGCCAACGGCCCGACGCTGAGCGATGGCTTCCTGGGCAGCGGCAACCCCGGCTTCGGTGGCCGCAGCAGCGCCTGGGCACTGGACATGCTGGGCGTGACCAGCGCCAGCGCCGTGCCCGAACCCGGCACGCTGGTGCTGACACTGTTGGCGCTGGCCGCTGCCGCTGCGCTGCGGCGGCCATCGGGCCGCCTGCAGCCGATATGCCGATGATCAGCGCGCGGCGTTGGCATCGGCCACCGTCACTGCGGTCATGTTGACGATGCGCCGCACGGTGGCCGATGGGGTCAGGATATGCGCCGGCTTGGCGGCCCCCAGCAGCACCGGGCCGATCGCGATGCCGCCGCCGGCCGCGGTCTTCAACAGGTTGTACGAGATGTTGGCGGCGTCGATGTTGGGCAGCACCAGCAGGTTGGCCTCGCCGGTCAGCGGTGAGCGCGGCATCAGCTCGCGCCGGAAATCGGCGTCCAGCGCGGCGTCGCCGTGCATCTCGCCGTCCACTTCCAGCCACGGCGATTGAGCCTGGATCAGCGCCAGCGCCTCGCGCATTTTCAGCGCCGACGGCTGGTTGGATGAGCCAAAGCTGGAGTGCGACAGCAGCGCGGCCTTTGGGCTGACACCAAAGCGCAGCATCTCCTCGGCCGCCAGCAAGGTGATCTCGGCAAGCTGCTGGGCCGTGGGGTCGTAGTTGATGTGGGTGTCGACCAAAAACACCTGGCGCCCGGGCAGGATCAGCCCGTTCATGCAGGCATAGGTGTTGACGCCGGCACGGCGGCCGATGATCTGGTCGATGTGGGCCAGGTGTTGCAGCGTCGAGCCCCAGGTGCCG
>JANOBL010000172.1:0-1782 GCA_031411635.1 Betaproteobacteria bacterium | reverse complement strand
GATCCAAATCAGACAGCTAAGCATGTAGAACTGGCCGGTGAAGGCTTGCGGACGGGGGTTCGATTCCCCCCGGCTCCACCATATTAGGGTCCGTCAGGGTCCGTAGAAGTCCGAAAGGCCCAAGCTGATCAACAGCTTGGGCTTTTTTTTCGTCCGCCAAGGTGCAGGAACTTCCGCCAGCTTCCGCGACTTGATGCAGGAACTTCGGCAGCAACTCGATAATTCCAGTTCCTGCACTCCGAAAGTTCCTGCATGGCGCGCAATCTGATCCCTGGCGATACGACGATCCGCAGCGTCAAGCCCGGCGACACCCGCAAGCGGTTGAGCGATGGCGAGGGGCTTTATCTGCGCCTGTTCGTCAAGGGCGGCGCCCACGGCTGGAGGCTGGACTACACGATCCACGGCGTTCGCAAGAACCTGAGCCTGGGCACCTACCCGGCCACCGGCCTGGCGCTGGCCCGTGACAAGGCTGACCGGGCCCGCGCACAGGTGGCGGCCGGCCTCGACCCCAGCGACACCCGCAAGGCCGACAAGGCGGCGCAGGCCGAGCGCCGCCAGGCCGAGCAGCGCCAGGCGGCCGGCCTGCCTGGCGCCGGCAGCTTCGAGGCGGTGGCGCGCGATTGGCTGGCGGTGGTGCACGGCGCCAAGGTGAGTGCCGGCCATGCCGAGCGCACCCGCATCCGCTTTGAGCAGGACGTGTTCCCCTGGCTGGGCGCCCACCGGGTGGGCGAGATCGGCGCGCCCGAGCTGCTGGCCTGCCTGCGCCGGGTGCTGGCCCGTGGCACGGTGGAGACGGCGCACCGGATCAAGGACGCCTGCGGCCAGGTCTTCCGCTATGCCATCGCCTCGGGCCTGGCCAGCCGCAACCCGGCGGCCGATCTGCGCGAAGTGCTGCCGCCCGTGCCCACACGCCACCATGCGGCCATCATCGACCCAGGCCGGGTGGGCGAGCTGCTGCGGGCGATCGACGCCTACAAGGGCCACCCGGTGACGCGGGCGGCGCTGGCCCTGGCGCCGCTGGTGTTCCAACGGCCGGGTGAGCTGCGCCAGGCCGAATGGGCTGAATTCGACCTGGACGCGGCAAGCTGGACCATCCCCAGCGAGCGCATGAAGCGCAGCAAGCAAGGCAAGGCAAACGGCACGGATCACCTGGTGCCCCTGAGCGTGCCGGCGGTGGCCATCCTGCGCGATCTGCAGCCGCTGACCGGCATCGGGCGCTATGTCTTCCCCAGCCTGCGCACCCAGGATCGGCCGATGTCGGATGCAGCGGTGCTGGCCGCGCTGCGCCGCATGGGATTCCCCAAGGATGAGATGACCGGCCACGGCTTCCGGGCGATGGCCCGCACCATGCTGGCCGAGCGCCTGGGCGTGGACGTGGCGGTGATCGAGGCGCAGTTGGCCCACAGCGTGCCCGATGCCCTGGGGCGGGCCTACAACCGCACCGAGTTCGCAGAACAGCGCCGCACCATGATGCAGACCTGGGCCAACTACCTGGACCGGTTGCGCACTGGTGGCGAGGTCGTGCGCCTGCCCGAGCGCCAGGCCTGACCGGCACCGCGCCCGGCCTTGTGCCGGGCCTTGTCCATCAAGACTGATCCCGGTCTGGCCGGATGGGCGCCAGCGCCAGGTGCCTGCGCTGCTGCGTGCCTTGCTGCCGGCCGGCAGGCCGTGGGCAATGTGGGCCGCAGGGGCGGCGGTGGTGGGAACCATCTTCGCGCGGCTGATGGCTGGCTGAGCACCAGCAAAGACAGCAGCGGGCCGGCGCTGGGTTGATCCGGGTGA
>JANOBL010000171.1:0-5215 GCA_031411635.1 Betaproteobacteria bacterium | reverse complement strand
CCGCGATGTGCAGTTCAGCGATTTCAAGAGCCTGTGCCGGGCGCCCGAGCTGATCGCCTTGATCGGCGCCGAGATCGAGAAAGTCAACAAGCAGTTTGCCCGGGTTGAGCAGATCAAGCAGTTCCGGTTGATCGAGCAGCGTTTGACGGCCGAGGACGAAGAACTGACGCCGACGATGAAGCTGAAGCGCTCGCTGATCAACCGCAAGTATGCGGATTTGATCGAGAGCATGTACTCGGCCAAGGCGGCCGCCTGATCCGTTGCGGTTGGCGCTGGGCGTCTCGGACGTCTTGCATCACGCGGCAGCCAGGCGCTGCGCCATCGTGGCGGCCAATTGCCTGAAGCCTGCCGACGTTGCATCACCCAGCCCGGCGGCGCGCTGCCAAAAGTCCAGCGCCACCGGCCTGGCCGGGCTGGCCAGGTCCGCTGGGTCGGGGCTGAAGGGCAACCAATCCAGCTCGCCGCTGTTTGCATCGGGCCGCCAGCGCATTGGCAGCATGTCATAGACCGGCGCCAGGCTGAACCGGCCACGGGCGGCATCGGCCACATCGGCCACCACCAGGCTCAGGTTGCCAAAGTGCATGTCGGTGTTGCCGATCAGCCGGCCAAACTGCAGCAGCGCGCGGGCCTGGGCGGCGGCTTGGGCGGGCAGGCGGCGCTGCTGTGCCAGGGCCTGGCAGCTTGCGGCCCAATCCCGGCGCGGGCCGGGCACAAAGGCGTCGTGCACGGCATCCAGTGGCACCACATGGCGGGCGCCGCTGGGGCCGACGCGGTCAAAGCGCTCGCTGGCCAGATAGCAGCGCTTGGCGCTGATCAACACCTGGGCCGGGGCCACCGGCACGCCATGCCCGGCCAACACCTGCAGCGCCAGCGCCTCGGCCTGCAGCAGATCACACCAGCGGTCGCCAAACGGCGTGCCCAGCGGGGGCGAGAACTTCACCAGCCAGTGGTTATGGCCTTGGTCATCGGCACACAGGAATTTGGCTTGCTCACCGCCCGCAGACGAGCCCGCCGGCAGCGTGCTGGCCACTGCGGCCGCCTGGGCGTCGAAGAACACCGACCGCGCATCGTGGGCCATCGGGGCCGCTGGCTGGGCTTGGGGCAGCCTGTCGCCCAGGCGGATGGCGCCGGGCAAGTCGTGCACCTGCAGTATCAGCAGCACCAGCAGTTGATCGAGCCGCCAGCGCTCGGGGTTGGCGTCGTAGCCGGCGGCATAGCCACTGCGCGCCCAAAGCCGGCCCAGAAAGCCCTGCAGCCTCAGCGGTGCCAGCAGCCAGGGCAGGGCTGCGTTGTGGGTGGTGATGGCGATGCCCTCGGCCTGCAGGTGCAGCCGGTCTGCGCCCAGGTGCGTAAGCTGGCCCCAGGCTTGCGGCTGGCCATGTTGGTCGGTCCATGTCAGCGCCTGCTGGCCCGGCAGACCCAGCAGCGGCTGTGCCACGGCATAGCGTGCACTGCGCTGGCGGCCCAGCACCACCAGCGGCGGCTGGCCCTGCGCAAGTTGATGCTGCGCCAGCCTGTCCAGCGCCCGCGACAGCGTGGGCTGGCTCTTGCCCAGCACTTGCTGCAACTGCGCCGAACTGGCCAAGCCGTGCCGCGCCAGCTCGCCCAGCAGCGCATCGTGCAATGGCTGGTCTGTGTTATTCATGAATGGAAAAAAGCCTATTGGCAAAACACCTGCTTGTGCAAAATTCTCTGGACCGACCAGCGTTGCAAGCCGTCATCGGGCCTGGTGGCTGAGTCCTGTGTGAATGATAAATGAATAGATAAATCGACCGGTTGGCGCGCACCAGAACGCAGGCCGCCACTTTTTGCAGTGACCAACCGGGCGGCCGGGGCCCCGATTTACCCGGTGGTCAGCGCACCGCATCTCCGCTAGCGTCTCGCCTTCAGCGGGCCCCGCCCCAGGCCCGCAGGAGAGTGCGCCCATGCCCAGCCCCGTCCCGTTGCTGCCTGACCGCTTGCTGCCCACGCCGGACGCCCCGCTCCGGCCCGCGCCGCAGGGCCTGCGCCAGCGCCTGATGTGGCTCAACAACGACCGGGTGTTCTATGCCGGCCTGCTGGGTGAGGTGACAGTGCGCACGATGGGTAGTTGGCTGGTGTATGCCTCGCTGGATGCACCGCTGCGCATCCGCCTGCAGGGCGCCGCAGCAGCCGGCATGGGCCGCTGGCAGCGCGCCCACCTGGCGGTGGTGCGGCCGTATGTGCCGCACCAGGTGGCGTGTGACCAACGGCGCATCTGCTGCCTGACGATCGAGCCCGAAACCATCATGGAAGCAGGCTTGCCCCGCTGGATGCTGCAGTGTGACGGTGCGCTGCCGCAGGACGGCGCGGCGGCGGGCCAGGTGCTGCAACGGGTGCAGGCCGGCCTGGCCCTGCTGGGGGCGGGCGGTGATGGTGGTGGCACGGCCGATCTGCAGACGGCCGGCTTTGATGCGATCTTTTTCAACCAGCGGCTGGCCGCGCGCCAGATCGATCCACGCATTGCGCGGGTGCTGGAAGACATGCGCAACGATCCCGCGCGCAGCACCACCGCGCAGCAGTGTGCGGCGGCGGTGGGCTTGTCGTTCTCGCGCTTCTTGCACCTGTTCAAGGCCGAGGTGGGCACGCCGTTTCGCAGCCTGCGCACCTGGAAGCGTGCCCGCAGCCTGCTGCACCATGTCACCCGCGATGCCAACCTGGTGCATGTGGCGCTGGACACCGGCTACCCCGATTCCACCCACTTCAGCCACTCGATCCGCCAGGCCTATGGCTTGCGGCCGCGGGATTTGTTTGCAGGCTCGCGCCGGCTGACGCTGCTGGGCGACAGCCCCGCGGCGCGGGCGGCAGCGCGGGCTGAATGCTGGCGTTGAGTTGCACCGCGCGGTGAAAAAGCCCGGCAAACCCGCGCTGGGCGATGCCCGTGGCAGCGTGCGCCTGGCGGTGGACGCCACACAGCACGTTACCGGTCTGGTGGAGGCCTTGCACGGCCAGATCCAGCGCGTGGCGCCACCGCTGCGGCGGCGCAGCAGCGATGCCAGCCAGCCCCAGGCGGCCGATACCGATGGTTTGCCGCGCACGCGCGGCATCACCCGGCTGGTTTACCGCAGCATCCAGGGCACCACCCGGCTGGTGGGCAACGCGCTGGACGGCTTGCTGGCACCGTTTGACAGCGCGCTGGCGGGCAGCGGCCCGCCCAGCGCCCGCCGCGATGCACTGGTGGCCGCGCTCAACGGTGTGCTGGGCGACCATCTGCAGCGCAGCGGCAACCCGCTGGCCATCCAACTGCATTTGCGCCTGCACGGCCAGCCGCTGGACCCCGCCGCGTTGGGCAGCACGGTACCGCGCCGCGTCCTGCTGCTGGTGCACGGCCTGTGCATGAACGACGCTGGCTGGCAGCGCAATGGCCACGACCATGGCCGGCTGCTGGGCCAGGCGCTGGGCGCAGCGCCGGTTTACGGGGTCTACAACAGCGGCCTGCACATCTCGCAAAACGGCCAGGCACTGGCCGATGCGCTGCAACAACTGGTGCAAGACTGGCCGGTGCCGCTGGAAGAGTTGATCATCCTGGGCCACAGCATGGGCGGTCTGGTGGCGCGCAGCGCCTGCCACCACGCTGCGCTGGCCGGCCATAGCTGGCCGCAACAGTTGCGCAAGCTGGTGTTCCTGGGCACACCCCACCACGGTGCCCCGCTGGAGCGGGCCGGCAACTGGCTGCACCGGGTGATGGACTGGAGCCCGTATCTGGCGCCGTTCACCCGCTTGACGCGGCTGCGCAGCGCCGGCATCACCGATCTGCGGCACGGCAATCTGGTGCAGGCTGATTGGTTGGCCGCCAGCCGTTTTGACCACCAGGATTTGCGCCAGCCGGTGCCGCTGCCGGCCGGCGTGGCCTGTTTTGCGATTGCAAGCACGCTCACCAGCACCTTGGGCCAGGCCAGGAGCGCTAGCGCCATGCTGGGCGATGGCCTGGTGACCGTGGACAGCGCGCTGGGCCGGCACCGCCGCAAGGCACTGCACCTGGGCTTGCCCGGATCCCGGGTCTGGGTGGTGCCTGGGGTAGGCCACCTGGATCTGCTCAGCGATGCAGCGGTGTACCAGCGGCTGCTGGGCTGGTTGGGGCCGGGCCAGCCGCCCAAGCCCTGACCCAGCGGGCGGCGCAGCCTTGGTGACAGTGGCCGGCGCGCTGCCCGGGCACAATCCGGCGATGTCCGAAACCCCCACCGCCGACGGCCGCCCCGACGATCCGTCCGTCAACGCGTCAACCCACCCGTCCACCAACGGCGCCCCCTACGGCCTGCACTACCCCTGCGGCGATGCGCCGGTCCCCGGCAGTGTGCAAGAAGTGGCGCCTGGTGTGCTGTGGCTGCGCATGCCGCTGCCGTTTTCGCTGAACCACATCAACCTGTGGGCGGTGGCCGATCAAGACGAAAAAGGCCCGGGCTGGGCGGTCTTTGACACCGGCGTCAAGACCCCGGATGTGCTGGCCGCCTGGCGCACGCTGATCGCCGACGACGGCCCGCTGGCGGCCACGCCGCAGGGCGCACGCATCACCCGCATCTTCTGCACCCACATGCACCCGGACCATGTGGGCATGGCCGGCTGGCTGACGCGCAAATGCCAGGCCCGGCTGTGGATGACCCGGCTGGAATACCTGACCTGCCGCACCTTGACAGCCGACACTGGCCGTGAGGCGCCGGACGACGCCATCCGCTTCTACCAACAAGCCGGCTGGCCCGAGGACGCGCTGGACGTGTACCGCGCCCGCTTTGGCGGTTTTGGCAAATACCTGCATGCACTGCCCGACAGCTTCCGCCGTGTCACTGATGGTGAAACCATCCAGATCGGTGCCCACCGGTGGCGGGTGATCGTGGGCCGCGGCCATTCCCCCGAGCATGCGTGTTTTGTCTGTGACGACCTGGGTGTGATGGTCTCGGGTGACCAGGTGCTGCCGCGCATTTCGTCCAATGTCAGCGTCTTCCCGACTGAGCCGGATGCCGACCCGCTGGGGGAATGGATGGCGTCCATCGCCCGCCTGCGCGCCCTGTTGCCCGACAGCCTGCTGGTGCTGCCGGCCCACGGCGAGCCCTTCCGAGGCCTGCACGCCAGGCTGGACCGCCTGGCCGCCGGCCATGAACGTGGCCTGACCCGCCTGCGCCGCAGCCTGGCGGACAGCCCCAAGCGCGCCATCGATGTGTTTGGCGCGCTGTTTGCCCGGCCGATTGACGGCAAAGGTGAG
>JANOBL010000170.1:0-3152 GCA_031411635.1 Betaproteobacteria bacterium | reverse complement strand
CAGCGACTTGGGGTCGCCCAGCCGCACGGTGGGCAGGCCGCTGGCGCCGATGCGCAGCACCGCGATGTCGGTGGCGGCATCGCTGCCCAGCACCTTGGCCGAAAACTCACGCCGGTCGGCCAGCCGCACCGTCACCTCTTTGGCGTCTTTCACCACATGGGCGTTGGTCAGGATCAGGCCATCGGCCGAGACGATGAAGCCCGAGCCCTGGCCTTTGAACGGCTGGTCGGGCATCACGCCGCCCCGCCCGCCTGGGAATCCGGGCATGCCCCGGAAAAAGCGGTACATCGGGTCGTTGCGCTGGGCTTCGGCCATCGCGGCGGCTTCTTCGTTGCTGGTCTTGTGCAGGCCTTCCACCGTCACACCCACCACCGCCGGGCCGTACTGCTGCACGATGGCGCGGTAGTTGGGGGCGCTGCCGGGGGGCAGTGCGGGCAGCGGCGCGGCCTGTGCGGCGGCAGCGGCCACCGGGGTCAGCGCGGCGCTGGCGGCGGCTTTGTCCTTGTGGAACCAGGGCAGATCAATCGCGCCGGCGGTGCTCATCACGGCCAGGCCGCCGCCCAGCAGCGACCAGGCCAGGGGTTTGAGGATGTTGTTCATGCTGTGCTCCTTGTTGGGGTAATGCCCCAAACGATGACGATGAGCGCAGTCTGGCCTGCAAGCATGAGCGCAACGTGAGCGCTGGATGAAGCGGGGGTTAAGCCGGGGTTCCGGGGGCCTGTTGCATCCACGCCGCCAGTTGCTGCGCCGGCCCGTCCCCGGCCTGCAGCGCCGCTTGCACACCGGCACGGTCAGCGGTATTGCGGTTTTGGCCCAGCTTGTACTTGCCCACCAGCGAATCCAGCGGGATCTGGATCATCACGATCGCGCGCAGCATCGAGGCGATGTAGTCGTCCGGCGCATCACCCACGCCCCAAGGCTTGCGCTGCCTGGCCTCGTGGTGGGTGGTCAGCCGGCTCACCAGCGCCAACGTGGTGGCAGCTTCGTCCAGCACCTGCAGCCTGCCACGGGCCTGCACCATCGCATAGTTCCAAGTGGGCACCACCTTGCCATGCTCGGCCTTGGCCGCATAGCCGCTGGGCGAGATGTAGCCGTCCGGCCCCTGGAACACCACCAGCACCGGCCGCCCTACCGAGGCCGATTGCCACACCGGGTTGGCGCGCGCCACATGGCCCACCAGTGTGCCTGGACCTGCGGCGTCCCCCGGTTGATGCTCCAGCAAAAACGGCAGCGCATCGGCCACCATCCCGCCCTGCGCATCCTGCGTGATCAACAAACCCAGCGGATGCAGGCGAAGCAGCGTGTGCAAAACCTCGGGCCGGGTTTCTTCAAAGTGTTGGGGCAGGTACATGGTCAGACAGGGTCCGCAAAAATGGGTTCGCAGCGCACCTCGGTCTTGACCGAGTTGGCGATGAAGCAGGCATGGTGCGCCTGGTTGTGCAGCCGCAGCACCTCGGCCGCATCGGGCTGGCGGGCACCGGCAAACAACACCCGGGGCCGCAAGCTCACCAACGTCATCGCCAATTGGCCGGCGGCATTGCGCGCCAGCACGCCGCTGGCATCGTCGCGGTAATCGTCCACCACCCAGCCGGCGCGGGCGGCGATGTCCAAAAACCACAGCAGATGGCAGCTTGACAAGGACGCGACAAAAGCCTCCTCCGGGTCCACCGCCGATGCATCGGACATCGGCAGTGGCACCACTTGCGGCGACGACGAGCCCGGCACCACCACCCCGCCATCAAACTGCCATTGGTGGCGGCGCTGGTAGCGGTGGTCGGTGAACGGCTGATCGCCGCGTTGCCAGGTGATCACGGCGCTGTAAGTCGACATCGGGTTGGCCTTGGTTTGAGCAGAGCGGGCACGGACCCCCAAGCGTAACCAGATTCATCGTCACTGGATAAGCCACCCACCGCCCGCGCCGGCCGGCCCATACCGCTGCCCGCCCGGCAGCGGGCCTTGTTTTTGCTTCCCTTCGTATGCTGCACTGCGTCACAATCATTCTTCCAGGCCTTGACCGGTCGCAAGATTTTGCTTGGCAAGTCTTATATAAGACATAAAATATCGGGCTAACCCGTAGACGCGCAGTTTCAGCCCTGTCTCACCCCCGTCTCACCTTAGCCCCGGTTTTTTCCGTTTCTCCCACGCCCCACAGGAGCCCTAGAGATGCTGCAAGCTTATCGCCAACACACCGCCGAACGCGCCGCCCTCGGCATTCCGCCGCTGCCGCTGTCGGCCCAGCAAACTGCTGACCTGATCGAGCTGATCAAGGCCCCACCAGTGGGCGAAGATGCCTTCTTGATGGACTTGTTGACGCACCGCGTGCCACCCGGTGTGGACGATGCAGCCAAGGTCAAGGCCAGCTTTCTGGCCGCGGTGGCGCATGGCGACATTGCTGTTGGCCTGATCAGCAAGGCCAAAGCCACCGAGCTGCTGGGCACGATGGTGGGGGGCTACAACGTCAAGCCGCTGATCGACCTGCTGGACGACGCCGATGTGGCCCCGGTGGCCGCCGCCGCGCTGAAGAAGACGCTGCTGATGTTCGACTTCTTCCACGACGTGGCCGAGAAGTGCAAGGCCGGTAACGCGCACGCCAAGGACGTGATGGCAAGCTGGGCCGCCGCCGAATGGTTCACCAGCCGGCCCGAGGTGGCCAAGAAGATCACCGTCACCGTGTTCAAGGTCAACGGCGAGACCAATACCGACGATCTGTCGCCCGCGCCCGATGCCTGGAGCCGTCCCGACATTCCGCTGCACTACCTGGCGATGCTGAAAAACGCCCGCCCCGGCATCACGCCGGAAGAAGACGGCAAGCGCGGCCCGATGCAGTTCATCGACGACCTGAAGAAAAAGGGCAACCTGGTGGCCTACGTTGGCGACGTGGTCGGCACCGGCTCCAGCCGCAAGTCGGCCACCAACAGCGTGATCTGGGCCACCGGCCAGGACATCCCCTACGTGCCGAACAAGCGCTTCGGCGGCGTCACGCTGGGCGGCAAGATCGCCCCCATCTTCTTCAACACGCAGGAAGACTCGGGCTCGCTGCCGATCGAAGTGGACGTGTCCAAGTTGGAAATGGGCGACGTCGTCGACGTGATGCCCTACGACGGCAAGATCGTGCGCAATGGCCAGACCGTGGTCGAGTTCAAGCTCAAGAG
>JANOBL010000169.1:0-3769 GCA_031411635.1 Betaproteobacteria bacterium | reverse complement strand
GTGAGATCACCCTCGGCCACCTGGCGCACACCGTCGGCCACCAGCAGCAGCGGCCGCACGATCTGGTTGGCCAACATCACCGCCAGCAGCAGTGCGCCAAACACTGCCAGCACCAGCGCCAGCGTGAGGGTGCCGATGTAGAGCCGGCGCAGGCCGTCGCGGGCCAGCGCGCGCTGTTGGTACTCGCGGTAGGCGGCCTGCACCGCCAGCGCATTGGCCACCAGCGCCTGCGGCACCGGCTGAACCGCCATCAGGTAGCGCTCTTCAGCGGCGGCGCCCAATGCGATGTCGGTATTGGGCAGCACAGCGATGGCGCGCAGCCGGGCCGACGGCCGGGCGCCCAGCGGCGGCTCGTCGTCCAGCCCCTCCAGCACCGCCAGGCTGCGCTGGGCGCGGGCCTGGCGCAGCAGGCTGGTGGCCGGCCGCTCGGGCATCAGCACCTCGCTGCTGCCGCCGGCACTGGCCAGCGCCTGGCCGGCAGCACCAAACACCACCACCTCGCGTGCCCCGAGCTGCACGCGCACATGATCCAGCGCCAGCGGCCAGATAGTCTGGCGGCTGTCGGCCAGGCGCTCGGCGGCGCTGCGGGCTTTGGCCGACAGATCGGCTGCGGCGGCGTCCAGGGTGCCGCGGCCGAGCGCCAGGCCGGCGTCCAGCGCACCGGCCACCTGCACATCAAACCAGGTGTCGATGCTGCGGGTGACAAACTGGTAGGACACGCCGTAGATCAGCAGCCCCGGCACCACACCCACCAACGCAAAAATGCCGGCCAGCTTGGCCAGCAGCCGGCTGCCAAACTTGCCGCGCCGCAGCCGGGTGAGCAAGCGCAGCGCAGCCAGCCCGATCACCAGCAGCAGCAGCACCGCCACCGCCACGTTGACCCAGAACAGCCAGACGAAATGCCGCTCGGCCAGCCCGCCGCTGGTGGACAGCGCCAGCACAAAAGCCAGCACCAGGCAGGCGCCCAGCACCGCCACAGACGACACCAACAAAGCCCAGCGCACTGACTTTGTCATTGGACTCATTCGATGCGCAGCGTGCGCTCCACACCCAGCTTCCAGTCCCCACCCAGGTCGATCTGCATCGGCTGCGGAAGCTGGCTGTTGTCCAGGCGGAACGTGAAATCGACGTAGTAGCGCTCGCCAGGTTCAAGCTTCTCGCCCTCCAGCAGCTGCCAGCCGCTGACCCGCGACAGCGGCGCCAGCGCCTCGGCCAGCGTGGCATAACCCTGCGACAAACCGCCCAGGCTGACACGCCAGGTGCCGGTGAGTGGTTGAAACGCCACCCGCCAGCTTCGGGTCACCCGGGTGATGCGCTCATCGCGCCAGTACCAGCGGTTGCGGTAGACAACGGTCTGGGCCATGAAGTACATCGGCACGCCGCGCTGCAGCGCGTCTTCGATCGCCGGGCCCAAGCTGAGGCGGGCGTTGAACTCCAGCATCAGCTCACCGTCACGCCGGTCAAGCTTCAGGGATTTCAACTCCACCGCCTGGGCCCAGGCGCCGGGTGCTGCCAGCAAAGCCAGCGCCAGCAAACAGCCCAAGAGCCAGCCGCGCCAGGCCTGGCGATGGCCACCCCGGCGGGGGATGCGCAGCAGCGGCAAGTGCAGAAACGCGCGGCGCATCGGGGTGGCGGGCTCAGGGTTTGCAGATCAAAGCGTAGTAAAAACCGTCGCCGGTGGGAGGGTGGCACTGGGGCCCGGCCGACAAACCCGAATTGTCCGGCACGCACAGCCAATGGCCGGGGGATGCCGGGTTCAGCCCGGGGATGGGCGGGGCAAGGCGTTGCAAAAAAGCGTCGGTCTGGTGCTGGCCCTCGGCCTTGAAGATCGAGCAGGTGGCGTACAGCAGCCGGCCGCCGGGCTTGAGCAGCGGCCACAGCGCGTCCAGCAATTCAGCTTGGGTGACAGCCAAGGCGGCCACGTCGCCGGGCCGGCGCAGCCAGCGCACATCGGGGTGGCGGCGCACGATGCCCGAGGCGGTGCAGGGCGCGTCCAGCAAAATTGCATCAAACAACCGGCCGTCCCACCAGGATGACACAGCACGCGCATCGGCCGCCTGCAGCGCCACCTGGCCGCCGGTGGCCGGCAATTGCAGCCGGGCCAGGCCTTGCTGCACACGCTGCAGGCGGCGCGCATCGCTGTCCAGCGCCTGCAGGTCCAGATCGGCCAGTTCCAGCAGGTGGGCGGTCTTGCCGCCAGGTGCGGCGCAGGCGTCCAGCACCCGGGCGCCGGCGGGCAGGGCCGGCAGCCCGCTGGCAGCGCCACCCAGCAACAACGGCACGGCGCGCTGCGCCGACAAATCCTGTACCGAGACATGGCCTTGCTCAAAGCCCGGCAGCAACTGCACCGCGCAGGGCTGGGCCAGCACCACGGCCTGGGCGCCAATCAGCGGATCGTCCACCAAGCTGGCTGCGCGGCCCTCGGCAGCCAGGCGCTCGATGTATGCGGCGGCACTGCTGTGGCGGGCATTGATGCGCAGCGCCATCGGCGGGTGCTGGTTGGCGGCGGCCATCAGCGATTGCCAGTGCGATGGCCAATCCTGCTGCAGCCGCTGGATCCACCAAGCCGGGTGGTTGTTGGCAGCCACCGGCTGGCGCAGCGTGGTGGCCACCAGGGCCGGCCGCTCGCGTAGAAAACGACGCAGCACCGCGTTGACAAAGTTGGCGGCGGCCGGGCTGCGCGCGCGCGCGGCTATGACCGCCTGGTCCACCAGCGTGTGCTCGGCATAGGCCGGTGGCTGCTCATCCGGCCACAGCAGCGCCAGTGCACTGAGCAGCAGCGTCGCCACCGGTGGTGGTGGCGGTTTGGATGCCAGCAACGCCAATGCGGCCTCGGCCCCACCCAAGCGGCGCAAGACCTGGAAACTCAGCGCCTGCGTGCCGGCGCGTTGCGGCTGCGGCACTTGCGTCAGCAACTCGGTGAGTGAGCGGCCGGCGCGCACCGCCGCCACCGCGTCGGCGGTCTGGCCGAGCAAACGATGCAACGGCGGCGAGGCGGCGTGCATGGCCATTGAATCAGTCTATCCCCAGCCTGGTGCAGGGCCGGGGGACAGCCTGCACAATGCGTGCTCACTCTCGGCCGCCTCAACCCATCCCCATGCCGGACACCCCCACGATTTTTCGCAGTGCTGAAGAACTGGCCCGCCTGCCCGCCAGCCAGCGCATCCGCTACCGGTTGATGGCGGCGCAATGCCGTTACCACGCCAATGACAACATCGCCGAGCACATCCGCGACGGTGAGCTGACGGAGCTGAAGGCCGAGGTGCAAGGCCATTTGCAGCAGGTGTTGCAGGCGCTGGTGATCGACACCGACAGCGACCACAACACCAACGAGACCGCCAAGCGTGTGGCCAAGATGTTTGTCGAGGAGGTGTTTCGCGGGCGTTATGTGGCGATGCCGGCGGTGACCGAGTTTCCCAACGCCTCACGTTTGAACGAGCTGATGATCGTCGGCCCGATCACCGTGCGCAGCGCCTGCTCGCACCATTTGTGCCCAATCCTGGGGCGGGTGTGGATTGGCATCCTGCCCAACGAGCATTCCAACCTGATCGGTCTGAGCAAATACGCCCGGATTTGTGATTGGGTGATGAGCCGGCCGCAGATCCAGGAAGAGGCGGTGGTGATGCTGGCCGATGTTTTGCAAGAGCGGGTCAAGCCCGACGGCCTGGCGATCGTGATGGAGGCCGATCACTTTTGCATGCACTGGCGCGGCGTGAAAGACACCGACACCGCAATGACCAACAGCATGATGCGCGGCTCGTTTTTGAAA
>JANOBL010000168.1:0-1918 GCA_031411635.1 Betaproteobacteria bacterium | reverse complement strand
CGATGCAGCGTGCCACGGTGGATTTGCCCGAGCCTGACTCGCCGACGATGCCCAGCGTCTGGCCACGCCGGATGTCAAAGTTGACATCACGCGCCGCCTGCACCGTGCGCGCCGCACCAAACCAGCGTTTGTCGAGGTAGGTTTTTTGCAGCCCGCTGACTTTCAGCACCACCGGCGCGGTGCTATCCAGCGGCCGTTGTTTCAGGTGCAGCGTGGGCACGGCCGCCATCAGCATGCGGGTGTAGGCATGCTGCGGGCGCTGCAGCACATCGTGTTTGTCGCCCACCTCCACCAAGTCGCCCAAGCGCAGCACGGCCACCCGGTGCGCCACCTCGGCCACCACGCCAAAGTCGTGGGTGATGAACAGCACGCCGGCGCCGTGGCGCTGCTGCAGGTCGAGCACCAGTTTGAGGATCTGCGCCTGCGTGGTGACATCCAGCGCGGTGGTGGGCTCGTCGGCGATCAGCAGCACCGGGTCCAGCACCAGCGCCATCGCGATCATGATGCGCTGGCGCTGGCCACCCGAGAGCTGGTGCGGGTAGCTGGCCACCATGCGCTCGGGCTCGGGCAACAGCACCTCGCGCACGATGGCCAGCACCTTTTCGCGGCGCTCCAAAGGCGATAGCCGGCCGTGCTGGCGCAGCACCTCGTCGATCTGGTCGCCGCAGGTCATCACCGGGTTCAGCGCGGTCATCGGCTCTTGAAAGATCATCGCCATGCGGGTGGCACGCAGCGCACGCAGGCGCGACAGCGGGGCATGGGTGATGTCTTCGCCCTGCAGCAGGATCTGGCCCGCGCTGACCGGCAGATTTTTGGGCAGCAAGCCCATCACGCTTTGGGCGATCACCGATTTGCCGGAGCCGGATTCACCGACCAGGCAGAGGATTTCACCCCGGCCTACCGTGAACGACACTTGGCGCACGGCAGTGCTGCGATCGCCGCCGGCGGGGAGTGCGATGGTGAGGTCGCGGACTTCCAGGATCGGGGTTTCGGAGGTCATGGCGGCAGCGCTCTCGCGGGGTTCGACCCTCACCCCAACCCTCCCCCTGCCCGGGGGAGGGGGTGAATGCGGGATGCCGTGTGCCTCATACACGCTTGGCCATCTTTGGGTCCAGCGTGTCGCGCAGCCCGTCGCCCAGGATGTTGACTGCCAGCACCGTCAGCGCCAAAAACACGCCGGGGAAAAAGATGTTGTGCGGGTACTCGTTGAACTGGGCCCGGCCTTCGGCCATCACATTGCCCCAGGTGGGGATGTCGGGCGGCAGGCCCACGCCCAGAAACGACAGGATGGCCTCGGTCAGGATGCCCGAGGCGCAGATGAAGGTGCCCTGCACCACCAGCGGCGCCATGCAGTTGGGCAGGATGTGGCGGGCCATGATCAGCCAAGTGGGCGTGCCAAGTGAGATCGCGGCCTCCACATACGGCTCTTCGCGGATGCTCAGCACCAGGGAGCGCACCAGCCGGGTGACACGCGGAATCTCCGGGATGGCGATGGCGATGACAACGGTCATCAGGCTGCCACGCCACATCGCCACCAGCGAGATCGCGATCAGGATCGCCGGGATCGCCATCACGCCGTCCATCACCCGCATCAGCGGGCCGTCCAGCCAGCGCAAATAGCCAGCCAGCAGGCCAAACACAATGCCCAGCGCCAAGGCCACCAGCGCGGTGAACAAACCCACGATCAGCGACACCTGGGTGCCATAGATCACCCGGCTGTAGATGTCGCGGCCAAAGCTGTCGCTGCCCATCAAAAAGCGGTGTTTCAGCGTTTCGCCTTCCAGCGTGGTGATCTCGCCCATGCGCCCGGGTTTCAGGTCGCGGCTGGCGGGGTCGAACAGTGAAGGGTCCACCGTGCCCAGCCAGGGCGCCAGCAGCGACACCAGCACCAGCAGCAGCATCACCGTGCCGCCAATGC
>JANOBL010000167.1:0-5057 GCA_031411635.1 Betaproteobacteria bacterium | reverse complement strand
ACTGCGCATTCGGCGAGCCGCCAGTGAGCAGCACGTTGAACACGTTGTTCAAGTTGTTGGTGGGCGATGCCTTGTAGCGCACCAGCGGCAGCGTGGCGTCGGAGCGTGGGTTCCAGGTGTAGTCCTCGTAGCCTAAACGTGCTTCGCTCAGAAAATCGCCCCGGCTCCACTCGTGGCGCAGGGTCAGGCGGTTTTCGGTATTGGTGCGGTTCAGCGCATTGCTGGGCACGCTGAGCAGCTTGTCCTCGGGCACGTAATCGGCCTCATCGCGGGTGCGAAAACTCAGGTCGATTTTCTGGTCGGCATTGATCTGCGCATCCAGTTTCACCAGCAGCAGGTTCTCGCGGAAGGTGGACGTGGCCGCGCCAGACTGGGCCAGCAGCGACGGCACGATGCCCTTGGTCAGCGGCAGCAGGTCTTGCCGCTGCAGCACCACCTGGCGTGGCTCGCCGATGTCCTTGCCGTCGTAGGCGATGAAGAAGTGCAAGGTGTCCTGCTTGATCGGTCCACCCAGGCTGAAGCCGTATTGCTTCTGGCTGGTATTCGGCCGCGGGACGCCGGCGGCCTCGTTTTTTTGCTCAAACGGATCGGGCGCAATCCAGTTGGTGCCAGTGCGGTCGAAGAACACCTCGCCATGCAACTCGTTGGTGCCCGATTTGGTGATCGCGGTGATCGCCACGCTGGAGACCTGGTCAAACTCGGCCTTGTAGTTCTGCGTGATCACCTTGTACTCGGCGATGGCCGATTGCGGAAAGGCGTTGCCGCGGGTGGAATCCAGGCCCGAGATGCCGCCGCGCAGGATGTAGTTTTTCTGCCCCACGCCGTCGATGAAGACGTTGACGTTGTCCTGGTTCTGCGCGCCGCTCTGCAGCTTGACCTGGCCCGAGCCCTGGTCCACATCAAAGCGCACGCCGGGCGCCAGGTCGGCAAAGCTCAAGAAATTGCGTGTCACCTGCGGCAGGCTTTCGATCTGCTTCTTCGACACACTGGTGCCCACCTCGGAGTTGCGCACATCCTTGCGGCTGACCGAGCCGACGATGTTGACCTGCTGCCCACCCAGCGCCAGATCGACCGACGCGGTTTCGCCCACCTGCACGGTGATCGTGGTGGTGGATTGGCCCTCGACCCGGATCTGGTAGGCACCCGGCGCCAGCCCGGCCAGCACATACGAGCCATCGGCGCGGGTGGCCGTGCGGTAGCTGTTGCCATTGGCCTGGTTGACGGCGGTGACCGCCAGCCCGGCCTGGGCGTTGCTGCCGGCCCGGCTGATCTGGCCTTGCAGCGTGGCGGTGCTGAGCTGGGCCTGGGCGGTGCCGGCCAGCATCAGTGCCACGGCAGCGGCCAGCGCATGCCGGCAAAAAGCCTGGTGATGAAAAGCTCTTCGTGACGGGCTCAACAGTCGGGTCATCATGTCTCCTTGGTTGTGGTGAGTGACAGGGGGCCGGCGCGGTCAGCCGGCAGAACAGGACTGGCGCACCACCAGCTCGGCACGCAGCGTCTGGTGGTGGATGGCGCTGCGGCCGGGGTTCTCGATCGCGCTGGCCAGGCGGTCCAAGGCCAGGCTGCCCAGCTCGGCGATGCGCACCCGCACGGTGGTCAATGGCGGAGTGACATAACGCGCAATCGGGATGTCGTCAAAACCGGCCAGCGCGATGTCGTGTGGCACCTTGATGCCGGCCTCGGCCAGTGCCGCCAGGCAGCCGATGGCCATCATGTCGTTGCCGCAGAACACGGCGCTGGGCCGCTGGGCCAGGGTGGCGATCTCGCTGCCGGCGCGCCAGCCCGATTCTTCGGTGAAGTCGCCAGTCAGCACCAGCTCGGCGCTGCCGGGCAGCAACTCGGCCAGTGCGGCGCGGTAACCGCGCAGCCGCTCTTGCGATTCGTAGTTGTTGTCCGGGCCGGCGATGAAGGCCAGGCGTTGCCCACCGCGTGGCCCTCTGGCGATCAGGTGGCGGGTCATCGCCAGCGCGCCGCCGTAGTTGTCCACCGCAAACGACGATTGGCCCCCCTCGGGCAGCCGGGTATTGATCAGCACCACCGGCAGGCCGGGCGGCAGGTTGGCGGCCAGCGACTCGGTATTGACATGCGGCGACATCACCAGCAGCCCGTCCACCCGGCCGTGCATGGCGCGCAGCGCAGCCGTGGCCTCACGCTCGTCGCCATGTGAGCTGGACACCAGCAGGTGCAGGCCACGCGCCCGGGCTTTGAGATCGATGCCGCGGATCAGCTCGGAAAAATACTCGCCGTACAAGTCCGGCAGCAAGGCGCCCACGGTGTGGGTGCGGCGGGTGATCAGGCTGCGTGCCGCCGACGAGGGCGTGAAGCGCAGTTCCAGTGCTGCGGCCTGCACCCTTTGCCGAGTCTCGGCTGTCACGTTCTCTGCGCCGTTCAGCGCCCGCGACACCGTGGCCACCGAGACACCGGCAACGCGGGCAACGTCCTTGATCGTGGTGGCCATGGCGGCAGGCGGGCGGTGCGTCAAAAGGGATGGTGTCGGTCTTGGCGGCCAGTCCATCAAATCAATGTAAAGGTTTTCATGGATTTGATGGCTACACAGTTACCCCAGCCCAAGCCGTCTCAGAGTGGCGCCATGGGATGGCCGGGATTTCTGCCACTTGCCGGGCAGCCAAACAAGCCCTGAGGTTCATTTGATTTGTAATCGATTACATTGCGGAGCACCCAGCCTGCGGCAATCCGCTCACAGCCAACCCCGATGACCGCCATCGCCGCACCCGCGCTGCTGCGCCAGTTGAGCCCCAGGGGCACCGGCAAGCTGCGGGCAACGCTGCATGCCCACGGCGGGCTGCACACGCTGGGCTGCGGGGCGCTGACCTTGAACCTGTTTCCCGCCAACGCGCTGGAGGCCGGGCCGGCCAACCTGTGGCTGCGCTGCCACCAGGCGGACGGCCGCGTCAGCCTCACGCCCTTGCTCGGCCCGGCCGCACCGGGGCGCCAGCACGCGGTGGATGGCCGGGTCTGGCAGCAAGGTGTTTGGCAGGCTGTGCACTACCGGGCGGAACTGGTGCTGGCCGCCGCTGCCGATGCCTGGTTCTGGCATGTGGATTTGCGCAATCTAGGCCCGCTGGCGTTGCGGCTGGACCTGGTCTACCTGCAGGACGTGGCGCTGGCGCCGTGGGACGCGATCCGGCTCAACGAGGCCTATGTCAGCCAGTACCTGGACCACCAGCCGCTGCAGCATCCGCAGCACGGCTGTTTGCTCGCCACGCGGCAGAACACGCCGGTGCAAGGCAGTGCGCCCTGGTGGTTGAGCGGCAGCCTGGGCTGTGCGCTTGGCTTTGCCACCGATGCGCTGCAGGTGCTGGGGCTGGAAACCCGCGCCGGCCAGCGCCATGGCCGGCTGCATCTGGCGCTGCCCAACCAACGCCTGCAGCATGAACACGCGCTGGTGGCGCTGCAGGAAGCGGCTTTCACGCTGGCCCCTGGCCAGGCGTTGCAGCGGGGGTTTTTTGGCTGGTTGGAGGCGGATCACCCTGCTGCCAGCAGCCAAGCTGATCTGGACCGGCTGGCGCAGGTGCTGGCGCTGCCCGAGGCTACCGCGCCGGCCGAATTGCCAATCGAATTGACGGCCACCGACGACCCCCGCACGTTGTTTGCCAACGCGCCACTCTGGCCTGCCGAAGCCCCCGACCGGGCCCGCCTCGAAGCCTGGTTTGGCAGCGACTGGCGCCATGTCGAGACCGGACCGCAGGGCCAGGTGCTGTCGTTTTTCCACGGCGACGATGGACATGTCATCACCCGCGACCAGGAGCAGAGGGTGCTGCGTCCGCATGGCCATCTGCTGCGCAGCGGCGGCCACTGGACGCCCGACGAGCAGGCGGTGGCCAGCACGCTGTGGATGGCCGGCGTTTTCCATTCCAGCCTGACCCAGGGCCATGCCAGCGCCAACCGCTGCCTGTCCACCCAGCGCGGCTACCTGGGGCTGTTTCGTGCCCAGGGGCTGCGGGTATTTGTCGACGACGGCAGCGGCTGGCAATTGCTGGACAGCCCGTCGGCGTTTCAACTGCAGCCCAGCCAGGCGCGCTGGGTCTACCAGGCCGGCATCAGCCACATCGAGGTCTGGGCCAGTGCAGCAGCCGACGCACCCAGCGTGGGCCTGGCGCTGCGTGTGCTGGCCGGCCCGGCGCTGGCGGTGCTGGTCAGCCTGCATGTGACGCTGAACAGTGGCAACAGCAGCGATGACGGCTTGGAGGCCGGCGCGGTGCAGTGGCGGGCGGTGGCGCCCGCCGCCGGGAGCGCTTGGCAGGTGCAACCGGCCGCCGGCAGCGAGATGGCCGGCCGTTTTGGCCAGGGTGGTTTGTTGCTGCAATGCCAGGCCCACGGCGGCAGCGGTGACGCCGTGGTCACCGCGTCCGGCGACGAGGCATTGTTTCTCGACGGCCGCAGCCGCCAGCAGCCCTACCTGTGCCTGCGCGCCGATGCGGTGCGCCAGCTTGATCTGACGCTGACCTGCAGCTTGATTCCCGATCCCGCCACCGGCTCAGCCCTGCCCGTGCTGGGCGGCGGGCCGCAGCCGGCAGCACTGCGCTGGACACTGCCGGATGGTGTGTCGGTTGATGGCCAGGACGACACCCGCCTTGCGCTGCAGCAACTGGCCGATTGGCTGCCCTGGCTGGCGCACAACGCGCTGGTGCATTACCTGGTGCCGCGTGGGCTGGAGCAGTTCTCGGGCGGTGGCTGGGGCACCCGCGATGTCTGCCAGGGCCCCGCCGAGTTGCTGCTGGCGCTGGGCCGGCACGATGCGCTGCGCGACCTGCTGTGCCGGGTGTTCAGCGCGCAAAACGCCGATGGCGACTGGCCGCAGTGGTTCATGTTCTACCCGCGCGACGCCCACATCCGCGCCGGTGATTCGCATGGCGACATCGTGTTCTGGCCGCTGGTGGCGCTGGCCGATTACCTGGCGGCCAGCGGCGATGCCGGCCTGCTGGACGAGCAACTGCCCTTCCACGGCGCGGCCGATCTGCAGCCGGTGTCGGTGCATGTGGCGCGTGCGCTGGCCGTGGTGCAAGGCCGCCGCATCGCCGGCACCCAGCTGGCGG
>JANOBL010000166.1:0-8791 GCA_031411635.1 Betaproteobacteria bacterium | reverse complement strand
ACGCTGCCGTAGCCAGTGCCTGGCGCAAAAATGGCAGCCCGTAGTTGAACTCGTGGTTACCGATGTTGGCGGCGTCCACGCCCAGCGCATTGAGCACCTTGAAGGCCGGATGCACTTGGCCCGGTGCCAGTGGTTTGATGCGGGCCACCCAGTCGCCCAGCGGGCTGCCCTGCAGCAAGTCGCCGTTGTCGAACAGCATCGAGTTTTTCGCCTCGGCGCGGGCTGCCTTGATCAGCGTGATGGTCTTGGCCAGGCCATAAGCATCGGTGGGCTTGTCCTGGTAATAGTCGTGGTTGACCAGGTTCATGTGCACATCGGTGGTTTCCAGCAAGCGCAGTTTGAGTTCAGCGGCGTGAGCGGCCCAGCCGGTGGCCAGCGCCAGACCGAGCGTCAGTGGGCGCAAGAAGCGATGGGGTTGAATCGCAGCAAGGTGCATGGTGGGTCCAGGCCGATCAGTGGGTGAAAGCGCCCAATATACGGGCCACTCAGCCGCGCAGGATAGCGCTCACCGTCAGGCCAGAAGCCGGGTGGCTTCGGCCAGGCCATCGTGCTCGAAGGCGGGCGCGAAGTCGTCCAACTCCCTGGCCAGCAGCCCGATGGCGGGGTCGGCAGCCGTGGTTTTCCAACCGCGCACGGCGGCGTGTACTTCACCCACCACGGCCAGAGCCTGGCGCTGGTCAAGGTGGAAGTAACTGGCGCGGGACAGCAACTGAGCGATCGATTCGATTGGCCAGGTGTCTTCGCTCAGCCAGGTCTTGGATTCACGGTCCTTGTCGGGGAAGGGATTGAGGTCAAGGGCCGGGGCAAGCCGCCACTGTCCGCTGCCGACATGCAGAAAACCCAGGTTCTGCAGGTGGTCGTCAACGTTGGTGATCAGGTGGTTGAAGACCAGGCGCCGCCACAACTGCCGGGCATCACTGACCGGGTCGGCACATCGAGCACCGATGCTGTCCACCACCTGGGTGTAGGCGCGTTCCTCCTGGCGTGAGGCCTGCAACATCGAGGCCGCCGACAGGTAGGGAATGCGTGCTTGGCCGGCACTTCGGTCGAACCGTCGGATGATGGCGACTGCGCTGCCGCCAACCACCACCACCCTGGCCTGCGCGGCATCGATGCCGGCGCGGCGCGCCAGCCGCAAGGCCAGCACTTCGCCCTGGGTCGCGCTGCGCTCGTCCATCACGCTGGGGAACTTGCCCAACGCCAGTGACCCGTCTTCGTCGAGCACCGTGCATTTGGGGCGCATGCCGCCCAGCGACGTGCCCCTGCCTTGCAGGTAGCTCAGGTCGGCCGTGGTCTCTTGGATGCGCTCAACCGCGCGGCTGGCGTCCACCATCTGTGGCAACTCCATCAACGGCGGCGTCGCGCATTGGCCTTCTTTTGCCATGCGCAAAAACTTGCCCTTGTCGTCGCGCAAGCGCAGGGCGCCGACGCGGCTGAAATCGTCGACTGCGGTCAAGTAGTCCAACGCGGTGAGCGCAGGCAGTCTGGCGTCATCCTGTCGAGCCTTGGCGTGCGCTCTGGCGATGATCCGTCGGCCCCAGGCGTCCGGCTCGGTGTCAGCCAGGCCGAAGTGAAAGCACGAAACGTCCTTTGACGCAGCCCGCCGCATCTGATGCCCTGCCACCAGCGGCACATCGGGTGACACTTCGAACCGGTCCAGCTTGCCAAGCCAAGCAGTGTCGTAGGCAAACCCGGAGTATTCCCTGGCCCCTGTCTTGACATAGGTGAGTTGCCCGACCAGCTTGCAGGCCTGGCCAACAACCACGTCAACCTGGGTCTTCAGCGCTGTGGACATCACAGAGCGCCTGATTGAGATCCAAACTTGCGCGTGCGCACCCGCTGAGGCAGTTGCTCGTCCATCAGCGCCAAGCCGATCACGTCTTCGCTGGTTTCCAGCAACTGGGTCAGCCGCGTCAATTCACCAAACACATGCAGTGCTCGTGCCACGTACTGCAGGGGGATGCGTGGATCACCCTTTTCCATCCGGCGCACAGTCATCGTCGAGGCACCGATGCGCTCGGCCAATGACGCCTGGGACAGGTGGCGGCGCCTGCGAGCCAGCGAGAGGTCATGTCCCAGCTTTTCGATCGCGTGCACGACGGGAGGAGGAAGTGGGGAGTCCATTTAAGCGATCTTACAAGAACATTAAATTTATATAAATAATCTCACAATATCTCTTAATTTTAGTTGATTGTTTTTTCAAGACGGCCGGGAAAGGCTTGGCTGTTGGTGATCAGTGACCGCTTCAATAGCTGAGCCACCACAAGTGCAGCGGCCAAAAAAAACCGGGGCAGGGCCCCGGTTTTTCGTGGTGAGCCCGCGAAGGGCTCTTGATCGAAGATCGATCAGGCCTTCTTGGACTGGCGGCGGGCCAGCGCAATACCAGCCAGCGCCATGCCGACCAGGGCCAGCGACGCCGGCTCAGGGATGCGAACGACCGTCGGGCTGTAGTCATACACCACGGTCAGGCCATAACGGGCCTGGGTGGTGATGCTGGAATCCAGGTTGCCGTTGTCCGAGCTGATGCTGCCAGCGCCCACGGCGCGAACGTCGTAGCCAGCCGAGCCCAGGGTGCCGCCGCCGATCAGCGCCGTCAGCGCAGCGCCGGTCAGCGTGAAGGTGGTGGTGCCGTTGGCGGTCAGGTCACCGAAATCCTTGCCCGAGGTGCCAGCGTAGTCGACGGTGCCGTCAAAGCCGGTGGCGTTGAACGATGCGCCGGTGTTGCTCAGAGCCAGCGTTTGCAGGTTGGCAGCAGCCTTGCGGAAGAAGAAGTTGGCACCGGCGATCGGGGTCAACACGTCCGGGTCAGCGCCGGTGTTCTCAGCCTTCATGCGCTGGACGATGTCGCCGTTGATCGTGAACGTGGCGCTGTTCAGCGTGCCCAGGGCAGCGTTGAATTGGCTGGCGCCGATCAGGTGGGTCCAGTTGGTCACGGCCAGGCCGAACGAATCGGTGAACGAGACGGTTGCGGCTTGGGCGCTGGCAACAGCGGCCAGCGCGACGGCGGCGAGAGCGAATTTTTTCATGCGTACTCCTGATGCGGTTGATGAATCACTGAAGTTTGAAGGCCTGTTGGTAAGGCTTCAACAGGATATAAGCCACTTTCGTGCCAGCTTGCATTTTTGGACAAAAATCCTTTTAAATCAATCACTTAAGAATTCATTGATACATTCGTGCTAGAAGTCTGTAAAACGAATCGACAGCGGCGGTTGGCATGGATTGTGTTGCATGGGGCTGGCGAAGTCTCGCAGGCCATGCACACGCGGCCGGGAATCGCAGGCCACCAGTTGCAAGCGTTTGTTGCGCGTGCCGCGAATGCCTGGCCAGGCTTGCCTACGGCCCAACGGCCGAATGGGGCCATGCGGGCGCGCGGCTGGGCCTGCATGCTGCTGTTGCGGCGCAGGCGGTGTGCTTGTGTCACAGGCACAAAAAAGCCGGAGCAGTGCCCCGGTTTTTTGAGTGAAAGCGGCCAAACCGCTGACCATCAAACTTACTTGGCCTTGCGGCGCAGCAGCGACAGGCCAGCCAGCGCCATGCCTACCAGGGCTAGCGAGCCCGGCTCCGGCACGTTGTTGTTGACCGTGTAGTCGTAGTCGATCGACAGGTCGTAGTGGGCCAGGGTCCCGATGACGGCCCTCAGATTGCCGTTGTTCGACGTGATAGTGCCTTTGCCTACAGCACGCACGTCGTAACCAGCGCTCCCCAGCGTGCCAGCACCGATAAAGTCGGCCAGCGCTCCACCAGTCACTGTGAAGACGATGGTGTCGTCCAGCAACACATCGGCAAAGATATGTCCAGCCGTACCACCGAAGTCTTCGATGCCGTCAGCCGCAGATGCGCTAAATGTTACGTCGGCACCCACCAGATTGATTTGCTGCTGAGTCACGGTCGACTTGCGGAACAGAAAATCAGCACCAGCCTTGGATGTCAAAATGTCAGCGCTGCCGCCAAGGTTCTCGGCTTTGAAACTCTGAACAATATCCCCCTTCAGCGTGAATTTGGCGCTGTTGAGCGTACTCGACGCGACGTTGAACTGACTGGCGCCGATCAAATGGGTGAAGTTGGTTGCTGCCAAACCAAAACTGTCGGTCACCGTGAGGATGGTGGCTTGCGCGCTGAAAGCTGCGGCCAAGGCGACAGCGGCGAGTGCAAATTTTTTCATGTTCATTCCTGCTGGAGGTTGAGTTGCTGCTTGATGCTGAAAGCCCTTGATCTGGCCTCTATGGCGACAGAAGCTACATTCGTGCCAGCCCTCCGAAATTTATTTTTATCGTTTAAAATCAAGCACTTAGTAATTTCTCTGCAAGCCGCCGCGGCACATCTGTAAGAAGCGCCGACTGGTTTTCAGCGCCCCGGCAAGCTGGATGTCAGCGATGCTTGCAGGCGTTTGACCTCTTCGTGTCCGGCAAAAGCATCGCCCTGCGCGGACAGTCGGTCCAGCTCGGCTTTGGCCAATGCCTTGTTGCCGGCGGCGAGCTGCAGGCGCGCCAGGCCCAGCCGCAGCATGCCGTCCTTGGGTGCCACGGCCACCGCGTGCAACTGGGCCTCCACCGCCTTGGCAGGCTTGTTGTCGGCGGCGTAGGCCTGGGCCAGCGTGTCTAGCAGCATCGCCTGCTCGGGCGCGCCGTCCACGGCACGCTCGGCCAGCTCAACCGCGCCGGGCTTTTTCTGCTGGATGCGGATCATTGCCAGGTTGTTCAGCGCCAGCACATGGGTGGGGCTGATGCTCAGCACCTGCTCGTAGCGCTTTTCGGCGCCCGCCAGGTCGCCTTTGGTCTGGGCCGCATCGCCCAGGTAGAACAGCAGGCTGCTGTCGCTGGGGTGGCTGGTCAGCCATTTGCCGGCAAAAGCATCGGCCTCGGCCTGTTTGCCGCTGCGCACCAGTGCGTGGTACAGCTTGGCCGAGCCGGCGCCCGGCAGTGGGCGGTCCAGGCCTTTGCGCAGCGCGGCGGCGGCGGCATCCCACTTTTCGTGGGCCATCTCGATCTCGCCCTCCAGCAAATATCCCAGCGAGTCGGCGGGCCGATCGGTCTGCAGGCGGCGGGCCAGTTCCACTGCAACCGGAAACTGCTTTTTGCGCACCGCAACGGCCACCGCATGGCCAATCACATCGGGTTGCCGGGGCGCCAGCTCCAACGCACGGTCAACGCTTTTCTGCGCTTGCTCAATCTCGTTGGTTGACAGGTAGGCGTCGACCATGCCGGTGTGCCCACGCGGTGATTTGGGCTGCAGGCTGATGATCTTGCCGTAGGTGGTCAGCGCCTGGCTGGCTTGGTTGACCCGCAACTGGCAGCGGCCCAGCAAGTCCAGCAAGTCGATACTGTCGGGCACGGCGGTGACGGCCGACTGCGCCGCTGCCAGCGCGGCATCGTTGTTGGACCCACCCATGTGGAACGTGACCAGCGAGACGCGGGCATCGACATCGGTGGGCACGGTTTTGACCGCGGCCTCCAGCAGTTTGAGCACCTCGGGGCGCGGTGTGTTCATCCGGGCCGACAGCTCGGCCAGGCCCACCATCGCGGCGGCATTCTTGGGCTCCAGCTTTAGCAGGTCGGTGAAGCGTTTGCGCGCATCGTCGGGCTTTTTGTCTTGAAAATCGATCAGCGCCAGCGCGGCAACTGCGGGGTAGTAGCTGTGGTTCAGCTTCAGCGCGGCCTCAAAGGCCGATCGTGCGCCGGCCCGGTCGTTTTTGGCGCTCAGGATTTGCCCGCGCATGTGCTGGCCCATGGCCTCGGTTGGGCGCTTTTTAAGCAAGGCATCCACGGCCTTGAGCGCTTCGTCAAGCTGCCCACGGCTGCGGTAGGCGCTGATCAGCGCCAGATCGGCGGAGGTGCCGGTGTCGGCCGACGAGATGTCCCGCAACTCGTGGAAAACAGTTTGATCGCTGGTTTTGCCCAGGCTGGCACTGGCAACGATGGTGCGCAGCTTGGGGTCTGCCGGCTTCAGCTTGGCCAGTCGGGTGTACAGGGCGTCGGCGGCCCGGGCATCGCCGTTGAGCAGGTTGGCTTGCGCTGCGGCGGCCACCACCTCGGCACTGGCATCGGACGCGTCCACCAGCGGGGCCAGCGTGATCAGCGCCCGGGCCGGCTGGCCGAGCTGGATTTGCGCTTCGGCCAGCAGTCGGCGCGCAATGGCGTTGCGCGGTGCCAGCGACGAGGCTTTTGCAAAATACGATTCGGCCTGCTGCGGCGCCCGCAGCTTGAGTTCGTTTTCGCCGGCCGACATCAGGATGTTGATCTCTTCCGGCAAGGCCTTCAGCATGGCCTGGTAGATCTCGCGCGCTTTGGCGTGCTCGCCAGCGGCATAGGCCAGGTGGGCCTCGAACATGCCGGTGATGATGTGCTTGGGGGCTACTTTCTGCAGCCTGGCCAGGTCCTTCTTGGCGCCCTCGATGTCACCTTGCATCATGCGCAAGCTCACCATCCCGGACAGCGCGTAAAGGTGGTCGGGTTTGAGCTGCACGGCCTTGTCGTAGGCCACCAGGGCCTGGGCGCGGCCATCGGGCGTGCGCAGCAACAAGTCGCCCTTGATGGCCCAGCCGTCAGCGCTGTCCGGGTGCGCGGCCAGCAGGATTTCGATGGTGGCCAGTGCGGCCTTGGTGTCCTTGCTGGCCGCTTGCAAACGGGTTTTGGTTATCAACGCGCGGGTGGATTGCGGCGCCGCCGCCAGCGCGCGGTCCACGGTTTTGCGTGCCAGTTCAGGGTCACCCTGTTGCGCCTGGGCCTGGGCCACGGCAGCCAGCAGGCTGGCTGTGGCCTCGGCATCGGGCAGTTGTAGGTTGGCAAACTGCTCGATCACACGCTTGCCCTGGCCCGAGTCAGCCAGCGCTTCGGCCAGCTTGGGCAACACCAGCACGTCCGGGTGATGGAACTCTTGCGCACGTTGCAACTCGGTCACGGCCGCCGGTGCATCGCCTTCTGCCAGCAGCAGCGCGCCCAGTAAATACCGCGCTTCGCCCGATTTGGGTTCCGATTGCACCCGGCTCTTGAGCTTGATCCGGGCCGGGCTCATCGCGCCTGAGTCGCCTTTGCCGGCCTGCGGAGCCGGGGCTTGGGCCTGGGCCTGGGCCCTGTTGGGGTTGGCGTTGGCCTGGTCGGCCGGCTGGGGCTTCTTGCCGCAAGCTGCCAGCATCAGGGCTGCGGCCAGCGCGACGACGGACAGGGTGACACGGTTTTGCAGACGCACTGAAACATCCTTTCGGGGGCCGGGAAAGCGCGGCATGCCCGCTTGATTGCCCGCTGGGTTGGTCGGCTGGGCAAATTGCACCGGGCTTGCCGCTTGGGCAAACGCGCATTATCGGAGAAGCCGCCTTGGGGTCTGCGACAGACTTCACGGGTTGGCGGAAAAGCAAGCGGCCCGCCAGGTTTCCCCGGCGGGCCGCCACGCGGTTGAAAGCGGGGGGCTTTACACCGTCACACCCTTGGCCGTGTCCGCATATTCCTCGATGCGGTCAAAGTTCAGGTATTTGTAGATCTGGCTGCTGTCCTTGTTGATGACACCCATGTCGGCCTGGTACTCGGCCACGGTGGGGATGCGGCCGATCTTGCTGGCAATCGCCGCCAGCTCGGCCGAGGCCAGGTAGACATTGCTGTTCTTGCCCAGGCGGTTCGGAAAGTTGCGGGTGCTGGTGGACACCACCGTGGCGCCTTCCCGCACCTGGGCCTGGTTGCCCATGCACAGGCTGCAGCCGGGCATCTCGGTGCGTGCACCGGCGGCACCAAACACACCGTAATGGCCTTCCTTGGTCAGCTCGGCGGCGTCCATCTTGGTGGGTGGAGCCACCCACAGCTTGACGGGGATGTCGCGCTTGCCTTCCAGCAGCTTGCTGGCGGCGCGGAAGTGGCCGATGTTGGTCATGCACGAGCCGATGAACACCTCGTCGATCTTGACGCCGGCCACTGCGCTGAGCAGCTTGGCATCGTCGGGGTCGTTGGGGCAGCACAGCACTGGCTCGGTGAGTTCGGCCAGGTCGATCTCGATCACCTCGGCGTACTCGGCGTCTTTGTCGGCCTCCAGCAACTGCGGATTGGCCAGCCAGGCTTCCACCGCCTGGATGCGGCGCTCCAGCGTGCGCTTGTCCAAATAACCGTCGGCGATCATGTTTTTCATCAGCACCACGTTGCTGGTGAGGTACTCCTTGATCGGCTCGGGGTTGAGCTTGACGGTGCAGCCGGCGGCACTGCGCTCGGCGCTGGCATCGCTCAACTCAAACGCCTGCTCCACCCGCAGGTCGGGCAAGCCTTCGATCTCCAGGATGCGGCCCGAGAACGCATTGATCTTGCCTTGCTTGGCAACGGTCAGCAGGCCGGCCTTGATCGCGTACAGCGGGATCGCATGCACCAGATCGCGCAAGGTGATGCCGGGCTGCATCTGGCCCTTGAAGCGCACCAGGATGCTCTCGGGCATGTCCAGCGGCATCACGCCGGTGGCGGCACCAAACGCCACCAGGCCCGAGCCGGCCGGAAAGCTGATGCCGATCGGGAACCGGGTATGGCTGTCGCCACCAGTGCCCACGGTGTCGGGCAGCAGCAAGCGGTTGAGCCAGGAATGGATCACGCCGTCACCCGGGCGCAGTGACACACCACCGCGGTTGCTGATGAAGCTGGGCAGCTCGCGGTGGGTTTTGACATCCACCGGCTTGGGATAGGCGGCGGTGTGGCAGAAGCTCTGCATCACCAGGTCGGCACTGAAGCCCAGGCAGGCCAGGTCCTTCAGCTCGTCGCGGGTCATCGGGCCGGTGGTGTCCTGGCTGCCGACGGTGGTCATCTTGGGCTCGCAGTAGGTGCCGGGG
>JANOBL010000165.1:0-5474 GCA_031411635.1 Betaproteobacteria bacterium | reverse complement strand
GAGCGGGCCTGGTCAATCAGTGTGACGGTGGCGCGACCGCGCCGACCACCCTTCTTGCCGAACTTGTTGCCCAAGGCGGTGGCAAGCTCCAGACCGCCCGCACCACCGCCGACGATGACAACACGGTGACGCTGTGCGCCGCCGCTGGCGCTTGCATGGCTCATGCAGTCCCCCGGCGCTGCTGGTCGTGGTCGACCACCGCCAGCGCCGTCATGTTGACAATGCGGCGCACCGTGGATGACGGCGCCAGGATGTGCACCGGCCGCGCCGCGCCCAGCAGGATGCCACCCACGGTGATGCCGTTGCCTGCCGCCATGCGCAACAGGTTGTAGGCGATGTTGGCGGCGTCCACGCTGGGCATGATCAGCACATTGGCGCTGCCGGCCAGCGGGTGATCCTGATCGGCGGGGGCTTCACGCTCGCGCACCGCTTGCGACAGCGCGGCATCAGCGCGCATCTCGCCGTCGATCAGCAGCGCCGGGTCCATCGCCCGGGCCAGGCCCAGCGCCTGGTGCATCTTCAGCGCCGTCGGCGCATCCGAGCCGCCAAAGCTGGAATGCGACAGCAGCGCCACACGCGGCTCGATGCCAAAGCGCCGCACTTCGGCCGCCGCCAGCACTGCGATCTCGGCCACCTGCTGGGCCGTGGGGTCGAGGTTGATCTGGGTGTCCGCGATGAAAAGCTGGCGCTCGGGCAGGATCAGCAACTGCATCGTGGCCAAGGTGTGCACGCCGTCCCGGGTGCCGATGATGCTGCGCACCGGGTCCACATGGTTGGCATAACGCCCCAGGGTGCCGCACAGCAGCGCGTCGGCGCCGCCGCTGCGCAGCAGCACGGCCCCCAGCAAGGTGCTTTGGTCTTGCACCGCAGCACGTGCGTATTCCCGCGACAGGCCGCGTGGTTTGCCCAGCAGCACATAGCTGTCGGCCAGCTTGCCCAAGGTGGCTTCATCGGTGATATCGATGCAGTCGCAGTCAACACCGGGCTTCAAACGCAGGCCGTATTCTTGGATGCGCTCGCTGATCAGCGTGCGCCGGCCGATCAGCAGCGGCCTGGCCAGGCCTTCGTCGATGACGATTTGCGCTGCGCGCAGCACCCGCTCGTCCTCGCCCTCGGCATAGGCCACACGCGCCAGCTTGCGCTGGGCGGCATGTTTGGCGGCGGCAAACACCGGCTGCATCGCGCTGCCGGTCTGGTGCACAAACTGCTTCAGCCGCTGCAGGTAGGCCGGCATGTCGGTGATCGGCAAGCTGGCCACACCGCTGTCGGCAGCGGCCTGGGCCACGGCCGGTGCCACCACCTCGATCAAGCGTGGGTCAAACGGCTTGGGGATCAGGTACTGGCCACCAAAGCGCAAACCGCGCATCGCATAGGCCTGGGCCACGGCCTCGGGGATCTCGGCATGGGCCAGGGCCGCAATGGCGCGCACCGCCGCCAGTTTCATCGCCTCGTTGATCGTGGTGGCGCCGCAATCCAGCGCGCCCCGGAAGATGAACGGGAAGCACAAGACGTTGTTGATCTGGTTGGGGTAGTCAGACCGGCCGGTGCCGATGATTGCGTCCGGCCGCACCGCCAACGCCTCTTCGGGCAGGATCTCGGGGTTGGGGTTGGCCATCGCAAAGATCAACGGATCCCGCGCCATGTGCTTGACCATCTCGGGCTTGAGCACCCCGCCGGCCGACAGGCCCAGAAAGATGTCGGCGCCGGGCATCACCTCGGCCAGGGTTCTGGCCGCCGTGTCGCGGGCATAGCGCGCCTTGTTGTCGTCCATCTGCTCGGCCCGGCCCAGCCAGACCACACCCAGGATGTCGGTGACAAAGATGTTCTCGCGCTTCAGGCCCAGGCTGACGATCAGGTCCAGGCAGGCCAGTGCGGCCGCCCCGGCGCCCGAGACCACCAGCTTGACCTCGTGGATGTTTTTGCCCACATGCTCCAGCGCATTCAGGATCGCCGCCGCGGCGACGATGGCCGTGCCGTGCTGGTCGTCATGGAAGACCGGTATCTTCATGCGCTCGCGCAGCTTTTTCTCGATGTAAAAGCACTCGGGCGCCTTGATGTCTTCCAGGTTGATGCCGCCAAAGGTGGGCTCCAGCCGGGCGATGGTGTCGATCAGCGCGTCGGGGTCGTTTTCGGCCAGCTCGATGTCGAATACATCGATGCCGGCAAACTTCTTGAACAAGCAAGCCTTGCCCTCCATCACCGGTTTGCTGGCCAGCGGGCCGATGTTGCCCAGGCCCAGCACCGCTGTGCCGTTGGTGATCACGGCGACCAGGTTGGCGCGGGAGGTGAGTTGGGCGGCTTCACGCGGATCGTCGACGATGGCCAAACAGGCCTCGGCCACGCCGGGCGAATAGGCCAGCGCCAGATCGCGCTGGGTGGCCATGGCCTTGGTGGGGTTGACCGAAATCTTGCCTGGGGTGGGGTAGCGGTGGTAATCCAGCGCCGCTTCGCGCAGTGTGTCTGCCATGGTTTTTTCCTGGGGTAGGACGGGTGGGGCAGCGGTACGGATCAGACCTTGGTGGCCACCAGCAGTGCTTGTTGCAGCACCGCGATGAACTCAACCGGCTTGTCAGCATGCACCCAATGGCCGGCGCCGGCTACTGCATGCATTTGAGCCTGTGGAAACAGCTCGGCAAAACGGGCGGCATCTGCGGGCGTGACGTAATCCGAGCGGCTGCCGTAGATCAGTGAGGCCGGCCCGTCATAACGCCGGCCCAGCAGTTCCGGTGGAAAACCACTGAGCTCGGGCACGGCCAGGCCGATCGCCGCCAGGTTCAGCCGCCAATCAAAATGGTCGTTGCGGCTGACCAGGTTTTGCAGCAAAAAACCCACCACGCCGGGATCGGGTAGCAACTCGGCCAGCCGGCTTTGCGCCGCAGCCCGGCTGGCCAGCGAGTCCGCATCCAGCCCGCCCATCGCCTGCACATATTGCGTCATGCGATCGGCATAGGCCACCGGCGCGATGTCCACCACCACCAGGCCACCCACGGCGGCCGGGTCCATCAGCGCCAGGGCCATCGCCGTCTTGCCGCCCATGCTGTGGCCCACCACCCAAGGCCGCCGCAGGCGCTGGGCTTGCATCAGTGCCAATACATCGGCTGCCATGTCGGCATAGCCCATGGTCTCGGCCCAGGGCGAAGCACCATGGTTGCGCAGATCGACGCACAACACCCGGTGCAATGGCGCCAAGGCGCGCGCCACCGAGCGCCAGTTGCTGCTGGAGCCAAACAGGCCGTGCAGGATGATCACCGGCGGGCCAGTGCCGGTTTCCTCGAACGCCAACTGCAAGGGCATCGCTGTCAGCCTCTTACTTCTTCTTTTGCGGCGGCAAATCGGTGCAATGGCCTTCAAACACCTCGGCCGCCATGCCTATCGATTCACCCAAGGTGGGATGCGGATGGATGGTCTTGCCGATGTCGGCCGGCTCGCAGCCCATCTCGATCGCCAGGCAGACCTCGCTGATCAAATCCCCGGCATGGGTGCCGACGATGCCGCCACCGATCACCCGGTGCGTGGCTTCGTCGAAGATCAGCTTGGTGAAGCCCTCGTCGCGGCCATTGGCAATCGCCCGGCCCGACGCGGCCCAGGGGAACACGGCTTTGCCGATCTTGATGCCCTCGGCCTTGCACTGCTCTTCGGTCTTGCCGGCCCAGGCCACCTCGGGGTCGGTATAGGCTACCGATGGAATCTGCCTGGCGTCAAAAAAAGCCGCTTCGCCATGCGCAACCTCGGCCGCCACATGGGCCTCGTGCACCGCCTTGTGCGCCAGCATAGGCTGGCCCACCACATCGCCGATCGCAAAGATGTGCGCAACGTTGGTGCGCATCTGCTTGTCCACGTTGATGAAGCCGCGGTCGGTCACGGCCACGCCGGCTTTGTCGGCACCTATCTTCTTGCCATTCGGGCTGCGGCCCACCGCCACCAGCACCAGGTCGTAAACCTGCGGTTCCTTGGGCGCTTTTTCGCCCTCAAACATCACCTCAATGCCGGCCGGCGTGGCCTTGGCGCCCACGGTCTTGGTCTTCAGCATCACGTTGTCGAAACGGTGCGCGTTCATCTTGTCCCAGACCTTGACCAGGTCCCGGTCGGCGCCCTGCATCAGTCCGTCCAGCATCTCGACCACGTCGATGCGTGTGCCCAAGGTGGAATACACCGTGGCCATCTCCAGGCCGATGATGCCGCCGCCCACCACCAGCATGCGCTTGGGGATGCTCTTGAGCAGCAGGGCGCCGGTGGAATCGACCACCCGCTCGTCCTCGGGCATGAAGGGCAGCTTCACCGCCTGGCTGCCGGCGGCGATGATGGCCTTGGCAAACTTGACCACTTGTCTGCCACCATCGGCCGCCACCACCTCCACATGGTGCGGATCGAGGAAGTTGCCCACACCGGTGACCACCTCCACCTTGCGCGCCTTGGCCATGCCAGCCAGGCCACCGGTGAGCTTTTTGATCACGCCGTCCTTGAAGGCGCGCAATTTGTCGATATCGATCTGCGGCGGGCCGTAGCTGATGCCGTGGTCGGGCAGGTGCTGGACTTCGTCCATCACCGATGCGGTGTGCAGCAGCGCCTTGGACGGGATGCAGCCCACGTTCAGGCAGACACCGCCCAAGGTGGCGTAACGCTCGACCAGCACGGTTTTCATGCCGATGTCGGCGCTGCGGAAAGCGGCCGAGTAGCCGCCGGGGCCGGCACCGAGCACAAGCACTTCGCATTCCAGATCGGCCTTGCCGCTGTAGCTGGCGGCGCCAGGCACGGGCGCTGCCGGAGGGGCGGCGGCTGGCGCTGCCGCGGCTTTGGCCGGCGCTGCAGGTACCGGCGCAGCGGCCGCTGCACCCGCAGCCTCGATCACCAGGATCACCGAGCCTTCGCTGACCTTGTCATTGACCTTGACCAAGATCTCCTTGACCACCCCGGCATGGGTGGACGGGATCTCCATCGAGGCCTTGTCGGACTCGACCATCAACAGCCCGGTCTCCACCGCAATGGTCTCGCCCAGCTTGACCATCACCTCGATCACCGCAACCTCTTTGAAATCGCCGATGTCCGGGACTTTCACTTCCACGATTTGTGCCATGGCCGGTCTTTCAGAACATCAAACGCCGCATGTCGGCGAGCAGGTTGGCGAAATAGACGTTGAAGCGTGCGGCGGCAGCGCCGTCGATCACGCGGTGGTCCCAGGACAGCGAGAGCGGCAAGGTCAGCCGCCAGGCCGACGTTTTGCCATCGTTGGAATGCTGCTTCCAGTAGCTCTTGCACACGCCCATGATCGCCACCTCGGGCGCATTGATGATCGGCGTGAAGTAGATGCCGCCGATGCCGCCGAGCGAGCTGATCGTGAAGGTGCCGCCGGACATCTGGTCGGGCTTGAGCTTGCCGTCGCGCGCCAGCTTGGCGAGTTCGCCCATCTCTTTCGTGATCTCGGGCACGGTCTTCTTGTCCGCATCGCGGATCACCGGCACCATGAGGCCATTGGG
>JANOBL010000164.1:0-2237 GCA_031411635.1 Betaproteobacteria bacterium | reverse complement strand
GTGCAGGCCACGCTGCCAACTTGAATCGTTGGGGTCTTGCTCGGCGATCAGTGCGCTGCGGCCGTTGGCGTCGATGGTGCGCCACTGCAGCTTGTGGCCATCCGCAGCCAGCGTCACACGGTACATCGTGCGCCACGGTTCGTTGCCCAGCGCTGCCAGCGCGTCGGCCACCAGCGGCGGGCAATCGATGTTGATCGCCAGCTCGGTGTTCAGCAGCGCCGAACGGCCATCGAGGTTGACCGACCCGACCAGCAGCCAGCGCCGATCGACCGCTGCCCCTTTGACATGCAGCCGTGCGATCGAGCCGCCAAAGTTGCCGAAGTCGCCGTCGCGTTCGGGCTGCGCCGGGTTCAATTCATAGAGCTGCATGCCCAGGCGCAGCATGTCGCGCCGGTAGCGGGCATAGGCGCGGTGCGCCAGCGGCTCATCGGTCGAGCCGAGTGAATTGGTGATGATGGTGCCGCGCACCTGGCGCCGGGCGGCCTCGGCCATCATGCGCATGCCCACCTCGCCGGGCAGGAAGTACGGATTGACGATGATCACCTCGTCACGCGCCTGGGCAATGACTGCCAGCTTGGCGCGCATCGCCGGCGTGGGCTGGTTGGGCACGGCCGGGGCCAGCACTTTGGACGGCAGGTCGGCATGCACGCTGGCCTGGCCCCAGCGCATTTGCAGCGCGCCGGCCTGCAGTTGGGCGCGCACCGAGGTCTGGCCCAGCGGGTCGGTGGGTGGCACGGTGATGGCCAGTGGCAACTCGGCCGCGCGGCGCTCGAACAGGCTTTGCTCGTAGACCGTGCGCATGCCGGCACCGGGCACCCGGTTCACCGCCCAGGCCTGCTCGCTGTTCCAGTAGGTGTCGAAGCTGGCCGACAGCACGGGCACCACGGGCCCGATGGACAGCAGGTCCAGATCGACAAAGTTGGCCTGGCCATGCCTGCGGAAGTACTCGTCGGCAATGTTGCGGCCACCGTAGATTGCCGCCAGGTTGTCGGCGACAAACAGCTTGTTGTGCATGCGCCGGTGGGCGCGGTCGAATTCGGTCCAGGACATCAGCAGCCGCAGCAGCGGCGATCCGCTGCGGTAGGTCAATGGGTTGAAGACCCGCACCTCGGCGTTGGCCGTGGTGTTCAGGGCGATCAGCAGGTTGAACACCGGGCCGGCGTGGAAGTCGTCCACCAGCAGGCGCACACGCACGCCGCGCCGCGCCGCATCACGCAGGCTGCGCAGGAATGCGACGCCCGCCGTGTCGTCGTGCACGTGGTAGTACTGCGCATCGATCGTGCGCTGGGCGGCCTCGGCCAGCGCGATGCGGGCGTCAAAAGCTTGTTCGCCAGTGGACAGCAAGCGAAAGCCCGATGGCCCGGCGGCCTGTGCCGGCACGCTGTTGTGCACGATGCGGGCCAGTGATGTGGACGCCGCCTCGGCCGGCGCCAAGGCCTGGGACAAGGGCAGTGGCGCACGTGGCGGCAAGACGCTGCAGGCAACCAGCGCCAGCACCGGCACCAGGCCGATGATCAGCCACCCGCGCGCCAGCCAGCCTGTCACTGCCTTGCTCGTCACCGCCATCACCGGCTCAGCTTCTGAACTGCATCGCATGCAGCCGCGCATACAGCCCACCGGCGGCCAGCAGGGTGGCATGGCCACCTTGCTCGACCACCCGGCCGGCGTCCATCACCACGATGCGGTCGGCGTGCTCGATGGTGGACAGCCGGTGGGCGATGATCAAGGTGGTGCGGCCACGCATCAAGGTGTCGAGCGCGGCCTGCACCGCGCGCTCGGACTCGCTGTCCAGCGCCGAGGTGGCCTCGTCCAGGATCAGGATAGGCGCGTTTTTGTACAGCGCGCGGGCGATCGCCAGGCGCTGGCGCTGGCCGCCCGAGAGCTGGCCGCCGTTGTGGCCGATCACGGTCTCGATGCCTTGCGGCAGGCGATCGACAAAATCCAGCAGATGGGCACCGGCCAGCGCGGCCCGCACCCGCGCCGGATCGGCCTGGGTCTCGGCGCCCAGCGCCACGTTGTGGGCCACGCTGTCGTTGAACATCACCACGTCCTGGCTGACCAGCGCAAACTGCTGGCGCAGCGCATCGGTCTGCCAATCGGCCAGCGCCACGCCGTCCAGGGTGATGGCGCCGCTGCTGGGCTCCACAAAGCGTGGCAGCAGGTTGATCAGCGAGGATTTGCCGGCGCCCGACGGGCCCACCAGGGCCACCGTCTCGCCAGCGGCCACCGTCAGCGTC
>JANOBL010000163.1:0-2977 GCA_031411635.1 Betaproteobacteria bacterium | reverse complement strand
TCGGTGCCATCGCACCAGTACACCTCGGCGGCTTCGGTCAGCGCGGCCATCTCGGCCACCCAGGCTATCAAACGGCTGTGCTTGACATAGGCGGGCACGTTCAGGCGCAGGCCTTCCATCACGGGCTGGTTCATCACAACTCCAATCATCTACAGATGCCAAGAAACGGGATTGAACGAGCCTCGTCCGGCGTCCCGCATTGGGGGCGGGGACAGGGCCGGGGCTCGTGCAATGCCGCCGCTGGGGTTGGCGCCCGGTGTGCAGCCTGACCAGCTTGACAGGGCGGTGCACCGGGCATTTGCGTGCCATTGCGGGTTATTGCGGGTTACGGCGGATTACACCGGAGCCTGAAGGGCGTGGCCCGGCGGTAGCCGGGAGCGCATTGTCAAACGAGTGTAATAGTGCAGTAACCACCGGGCTTTGGGGGGTCATGCGCATTCCGCATGACTTAATGCCCGGCCGAACCTGGCTTTGTCCACCACCCGTTGTTCACCAACATTCGCCATGAAAATCCTCAGCGTCAATGTTGCCCGCGTCGAAACCTGGTTGATCCAGGGCCGGCCGGTGCCCACCGCGATTGGCAAACGTGCGGTGGTGGGGCCGGTGGCCGTGCGGCCAATGGGCCTGGAAGGTGATGAACAAGCCGATTTGAGCGTGCACGGCGGGCTGAGCAAGGCGATTTACGCCTATCCGGTGGCGCACTATGCGTTTTGGCAAGGCGTGCGCGCCCAGGCCAGCGTGGCGCCGGCCGATGCGCTGCTGCCGCACGGCTTCATGGGCGAAAACCTGACGCTTGACGGCTTGCTGGAGCAGCAGCTCTGGATTGGCGACCGGCTGCGCTTGCCGGGTTGTGTGCTGGCGGTGAGCGAGCCGCGCCAGCCCTGCTTCAAGTTCAACGCCACGATGGGCTTCAACCAGGCCGGCAAGCTGATGGCGCAATCGGGCTACAGCGGCAGCTACCTGGCGGTGATCGAGCCGGGTGTGTTGGCGGCCGGCGATGAGATCGAGCTGCTGCCCGGCCCGCGCGATGTGAATTTGCGGGAGTTGTTCATGGCCAGGATGCGCAAGCAGCGCTGAGTAAAGTTCAAGCTGGGTTCAAGCCGGCGTGAAATTGCCGTGAAAGCCCAGCGGCAGCACATACGGCAGGCTGGCCTGGGCGATCGGCCCATCCTCGATGTGCGCAGCATCCAGCAGGTTCAGCACCGTGGCCTGGCGCCGGGCATCAAACGTGGTGCCCAGCAGCCAGGCGTCCAGCTCACCACTGCGGCCGGGCTTGGGCACCAGGATGTGCTCCTCCACGGCCATGTGCTGGCCGTAGTCGTAGCGGCGCACCCGGCCGCTGTGCATGTCGCGCAATTGCAGGCCATGCAGCAACGCGTTGTGGCGGCCGGCACCGGGCAGCCATCTTGCACCGCTGACCAGCCAGCGCGCCGGCTGGCCGATGCGGCGCGGGTCGATGCGCGGAAACTCCACCTGGTCGTCAAAGGCCTGCAACTGGCTGCGGCCGGTGGCCAAATTCAGCGTCACCTGCTGGGTTGATGCCGGTCCGGCAGTGCCTGGGCGGCCTTGCATCAACGCCACCGCGCCCTCGTTCAAAAACCAGGTGTCGGGCGCGCCGATGAAGCTCAGCACGATCTGGCCGTCGCGGGTTTCGTGCGCATTGCCAACATGGAACACCATTTGCGGCGGCAGCTCGAAGATGTGGCGACGCTTGATGTCGGACTTGTCGATCACCAGCATGCGCAGCGGCTGGCCGGGGTCCATCGCAAAGCGGCGCGGTCCGTCGGACGCTTGGCCAAACTGCAGCCGCACCGGTGGCAGCGGCAGCACCAGGTGGTGCTGGGTCACCGCCATGTCGTGCACCATGCCATCGGGAAACGGCGATTCGCCCAGGCCTACATCCACCAGCCGGCCCTGCGGGTCGATGTGCCAGACCACCAGGTGCGGGCCCGAGCTGCCGATGTTCCACAAATGCCCGGCCGCGTCCACCTTGGGATGGGCCGAAAACGGCACGCCGCGCAAATCATCGCGCCAGGTGATGGGGCCTTGGGTGGACAGGTCCACCGGGTTCATCGCATAGGCCGATCCACCCTCCCACATCGCCAGCACGCGGCCGGCATGCTCGATTGCATTGGTGTTGGCCGGGTTCAGGCTGTCCGGGCCCGAGATCGGCAGCGGCTGGTCCACCGTGGTGCCAAAGGCGTTGAACAAAAAGCGCCCGGCCTGCTGCTCGGCCGACAGCTTGGCGGTGCGCACCAAACGGCCGCGGTGCGCCACCTGGCCACCGGTCAGCGTGAACAACTGCACCATGCCATCACCGTCAAACCAGTGGTGGTAGCGCGCACCCGCACGCTCGTACAGCGCCGGGCCGTTGCGGTAAAAGCGGCCAGCCAGCTCGGCCGGCCAGCGGCCGCGGGTGGCCAGCCGCTCGGTGAAGCAATCGCCACTGGCATCGTTGACGCCTTTGAACGGCGTCAGCAGCGGCTGCTGGGCCACGGCGGCGGCAAAGTCGGCGGCGCGGCCGGGGCGGGCCTGGCCGGGCAGGGCCTGGCCCAGGCCCAGTGTGGCCAGGGCTTGCAGCGTGGATTTGAGGCTGTCGCGGCGGTTCATCGTTGGCCTCGCTTTCATTGCGACAGCCGCACGACGATCGTGCTGCCATCCAGCGCCACCTTGCTGTTGTCCCAGGTCGGGCCCATCACGCCGGGCGCGCCGGAGGCGCCCCAGGGCTCGGTGGGCATGCCCACCAGGTTGGCGCCCATCTTGCCGTCGCTGTCCAGGTCTTGAAACAGGGTCAGCGACACCGTGTCGCCAGTCAGCCCGCAGAGCTGAAAGCGCATCGTGGCGTCGCCGGCCGCCATCTGCAGCGAGGCCGAAGCCTTTTTGCGAAAGCTGGCGGCGTCGGCATAAGCCGCCACCATCAACTGGCCTTGGCCTGGCCGCACGTTTTGCACCTCCACGGTGGCGCACCCCGGCTGCG
>JANOBL010000162.1:0-2499 GCA_031411635.1 Betaproteobacteria bacterium | reverse complement strand
GTGCACATCAACAGCGGTGACGCCTGGATCGCGGCGGCCATGGCCTGCTGGGCGGCGTACTCGCTGCTGCTGCGCGCCTGGCCGTCGGCCTTCAGCGCGCTGGCGCGGCTGACGCTGATCGCCTGCGGCGGCGTGATCGTGCTCGTGCCCTTCACCGTCGCCGAGGCGGTGTGGTGGTGGCCGTCGACGCTGTCATGGCAAAGTGTCGCCCTGGTGCTGGCCGCGGCGCTGCTTCCCGGCGCCGCGGCGTACGGCGCCTACTCGCACATGCAGCGTGTGCTCGGCGCGGCGCGTGTGGGCATGGTGCTGTACCTCGGGCCGCTGTACGCGGCGGTCGCTGCGTGGCTGGTGCTCGGTGAGAGCATCCTGCGATTCCATTTCGTCGGTGCGGTGTTGGTGCTGGCCGGCATTGCGCTGGCGACACGGCGTTAGAGTGCGCTGATTCATCTGTACAGAGGTTCACCATGCCGTCACGCGCCCAACGCAAACTCGCCCAACAAACCCTCGGCCTGTCGATGGCGGTGCCACAGGTCATTGCGCACCGTGTCGGCCGCATGGCCACGGCAGGGTCCAATCCGAGCGCGCGCGACCGCAAGGAGTTCAAGCAGATGGGCGCGGAGAAGACGGCGGCGTTCTACGAATCGTGGACTGCGATGGGCCTGGCGGCGATGAAGGCGCAGCAGCAGATGGCCGCGACCCTGTGGCGTACCGCGGCCACGGCACCTTGGAGCCTGGCGCGACCCGGCTCCGTCAACTCGCTCATGCCGACCGGCAACACGCTGGCCCGGCACGCACTTCAGGTCATGAGCCAGGGCCTGGCACCGGTGCACCGCCGCGCGGTCGGCAACGCCAAGCGCCTGGGCCGCTTGAAGAAGTAACGCTTCAGCGCAGCCAGTTCCGCAGCGCGTCGAAGACCTCGGGGCTCGACAGCAGGTCGAGGTGGTTCGTCTGCTGCACGACCGCCTGGTGCTCGCGGTCGAAGGCCAGGCGCCGCGCCGGTTCGCGGTGCTGGCCGAGCGCGCTGGCCACTGGCACCAGGCCGTCGCCGAGCAGGTGCTCCTTCAAGCTGCCGCCGGCCGGGCCGAGGCTCGCCGCCACCGCGTAGCAGCGTGTACGGGGCGGCAGCGGTACGGCATCCGGCCGCTGCGTGCCGTCGCCGCTGCTGACGATGGTGCCGTGGCGCAAGTCATTGATGCCGGCGCTGCGCATCTGGCCCAGACGGGCCAGTGGCGCGGCGTACGGCGCGGCGCCGAGCAGCACATCGACGCCGTGGCCTGCGCTTTCCAGTGGCGCGCCCTGGTGCGGCGTGCCCAGACAGACCAGGTCATCGATGCGCGCTGTCCAGCGCAAGGCGCCGCGCTGGATCAGCACGGCGTGGTGCAGCGCACTGCGCGCCACCAGGCCGCCCATGCTGTGGCCGATCATCGCCATGCGTTCGATCGGCACCGGCCAGGCATCGAGCAGGCGCTCCATCTGCTGCGCCAGGATGCGGCCGTTGGTCGAGATCGACAGGCCGCTGTTGTAGTGCAGGTAGACCGGCGTGTAGCCGGCCTCACGCGCCAGCGCCGCGCCATGGTCGTGGCCGTTGCGCTGCCATTGCAGATCGTTCATGCACAGGCCGTGCAGCAGCACCAGCGGGCGCGGCCCGGCGTCGCGCAGGCGCAGGCGCATCGCAAAGCGATCCAGCACGAGCGGCTTGCCCTGGTGGCGAAAGGCCATCGTGATCGCCAGCGGGTTGTCGGTGGCGGCGAGGTGGTCGCCGATGACGCCGTTGAGCGCCGCGATGACCGCCTCGCGCTCGGCCTGCGGCAGGCTGCCCACCCCGGCCGCGCTGAGCGTCGGGCCGAGCCAGCCGAGCAGGGCGTCGACGCTGCCGCCGACGATCTGGGTGACGCCGCGCACGGTTTTGTAAACCAAGCCGGTGATGCCGCTGGTGCGTTCATCTTGCGCGACGGGCACGCCGGGCAGTGACGCGATGCGCGCGTGCATCGCCTCGACGAGGCTAGTCAGGCCATCGACAGCGTCGGTGGTCAGTTGTGCGGCGCCGCGCAGGTCGGCGGCTTGCAGGAGGGGCTGGGTCATGGTCAAGTGTGCCAGCAAGCCCGTCACCTGCGCCGGAAACCCGTCAGCGGCATGATGCGGCCATGTCATCGCTGCCCCCGCTTTCCGTCCTCGACCTGGCGCCGATCGTCGAAGGCGCCACCGCCGCCGACGCCCTGCGCCACAGCCTGGTTCTCGCCCAGCACGCTGAAACCTGGGGCTACCGCCGCTACTGGGTGGCCGAGCACCACAACATGGACGGCGTGGCCAGCTCGGCCACGGCGGTGCTGGTGGGCCACATCGCCGGCGGCACGAAGACCATCCGCGTCGGCTCCGGCGGCGTGATGCTGCCCAACCATGCACCGCTGGTGATCGCCGAACAGTTCGGCACGCTGGCCACGCTGTACCCGGGCCGCATCGACCTGGGCATGGGCCGCGCGCCGGGCACCGACCGCCTGA
>JANOBL010000161.1:0-6359 GCA_031411635.1 Betaproteobacteria bacterium | reverse complement strand
TGGGCCTGCTGGCCGCCGGCTTGCTGGGCACTGCCGTGGCCCTGGTGCAAGTGTTCATGCCAGGCTGGGCCGATGGCACCTGGATCGCGCCCTCTGGCCTGGCTGGCCGCGCGGTGGGCAACCTGCGCCAGCCCAACCACTTGTGCAGCCTGCTGCTGTGGGCCACCGTGGCGGCGGTGGCGCTGCACGAGCTGGGCCGGCTGCCACGCGCAGCGCTGTGGGCCATCACGGCGCTGCTGGTGCTGGCCATCGAGCTGACCGCCTCGCGCACCGGTGCGGTGGGCCTGGGCCTGCTGCTGCTGTGGGCGCTGATCGACAAGCGCCTGTCGCCCAGCGCACGCTGGCTGCTGGCCGCCACGCCCTTGTTCTATGCGCTGGCCTACGCGGCGATGGCCTGGTATGGCGACTGGAGCCAGCAAACGCTGGGCGCCGGGGCCCGGCTGGCGGCCGAGGGCGCAGCGGTGGCGGGTGCCGACAGCCCCAATTCACGCCTGAACATCTGGCGCAATGCGCTGGCGCTGATCGCCGCCGAACCGGGGGCCGGCGTGGGCTTTGGTGAGTTCAACTTTGCCTGGTCGCTGAGCGCGTTTGCACACCGTCCCACCGCGTTTTTTGACCACACCCACAACCTGCTGCTGCAGCTTGCGGTGGAGCTGGGCCTGCCGGCGGCCACTGCCGTGACCGGCTTGCTGGGGCTGGCCTTGTGGCAGGCGCTGCAGCGTGCACGTCAAAGCGCTGGCGCACGGGGCATGGTGGCGCGTGCCAGCCTGGTGCTGGTGCTGATCACGCTGTTGCACAGCCTGGTGGAGTACCCGCTGTGGTACGCCCATTTTTTGCTGCCCACCGCGCTGGCCTGGGGCTTTGTGCTGGGTGCACCGGGGGTAGATACGCTGGCGGCTGACAGCCCTTCAACCAGCCCACCGGTAACAGGTGCGCGAGCCTGGGGCATGCTGGCGGGCCTGCTGATGGCCCTGGGCGGGGCCTGGGCCGTGCTGGATTACCAGCGTGAGGTGGTGATCTACGCCCCCACCGACGGCAGCGGATCGCTGGCCGCACGCATCGAACGGGGCCAGCGTAGCTGGCTGTTCGCCCACCATGCAGATTACGCCGCCGCCACCAACGAGGCCTCACCCGCCAGCACCGCGCTGGGTTTTGCGCGGGCACCGCACTCGCTGCTGGACACCCGCTTGATGGTGGCCTGGGCCCGCCACCTGGCCGCCACCGGCCAGGTGGACCGGGGCCGCTGGCTGGCCCAGCGCTTGCGGGAATTCAACAACCCCGAGGCCGACGATTTTTTCAAGCCTTGCCAGGCCGGCAGTGACGCCGAGTTCCAGTGCCAGGCGCCACACCGCAGCCATGGCTGGCGCGAGTTTCTGGCGCCTGCAGCGGGTGCTTTGCCGGCGCCGCGCAAGCCGCAGGATCAGCCGCCCACGGCGCGCCACTGACCCGATTTGCCGCCGCTTTTTTCCAGCAGCCGGATACCGCCCATCACCATGCCGCGATCAGCGGCTTTGCACATGTCGTAAATCGTCAGCAGGCCCACCTGCACGGCGGTCAGTGCCTCCATCTCCACGCCGGTGCGGCCCACCGTCTCGGCTTGCACGCTGATGTGCACCGCGCTGGCCGCTGCATCGAGCGTGAAATCCACCGTCACCCGGGTCAGCGGCAGCGGGTGGCAGAGCGGGATCAACTCGGCCGTGCGCTTGGCCGCCTGGATCGCCGCGATGCGGGCGATGCCAATCACATCCCCTTTTTTGGCGCTGCCCGCGCTGATCAGCGCCAGGGTGGCCGGCAGCATCTGGATGCTGCCCACCGCACGGGCGATGCGGTGGCTGTCGGCCTTGGCCGATACATCCACCATGTGGGCCTGGCCATGGGGGTCGAAATGGGTCAGCGGCGATGTCATGGCAGGATCAGGGTGGGGCGCGAAACATGCGCGCAACGTGCTGCCGCCATGATAGAAGATCAACCGTTGCGCACCAGCCCGCCTGCCGGCACCCACCCGCTGGCAAGTGCTGCCAGCCCCCCCGATGCCTTGTTTGCCCGCCGCCATGCCCAACCGCCGCCAACGTCTTGCCTGCCTGCTGCTGGCCACCAGCGTGGTGCTGGGCACCGCCTTGCCGGTGCATGCACAAGCGGCACTGCCAGGCCCGAATCCAAGCGCCGTGCGCCTGCCGGCGCTGGGCGAGGCGGCGTCCGACGACTTCAACCTGAACCAGGAAAAGCGCATCGGCGAGCAGATCATGCGCGAGATCCGGCGTGATCCCGACTACCTGGACGATCCGCTGCTGCTGGACTATCTGCACGCGCTTTGGCAGCCGCTGGTGATGGCCGCGCGGGCGCGTGGCGACATCGGTGCCGACACCGAGCGGCTGTTCCCGTACGAGGCCTTTCTGGTGCGCGATCGCTCGGTCAATGCCTTTGCGCTGCCCGGGGGTTATGTCGGTGTGCACCTGGGGCTGATCGCGCTCACCGCCACACCGGACGAGCTGGCCTCGGTGCTGGCGCATGAGCTGTCGCACATCACCCGGCGCCACATCGCACGCAGTGTGGCCGCTGCCTCGCGCAGCAGCACGCTGGGACTGGTGGGCACCTTGCTGGGCTTGCTGGTGGCCAGCCGCGCGTCCAGCGCCGACGTGGCCCAGGCGGCGGTGATAGGCGGCCAGGCCGCGATGGCACAAGCCCAGCTCAATTTTTCGCGCGACATGGAGCGTGAGGCCGACCGCACCGGTCTGGCCTTGATGGGCGAGGCCGGCTTTGCGCAAGCCGGCATGGCCGGCATGTTTGACAAGCTCGATCAATCCAGCCGGCTCAACGACAGCGGTGGCTTTCCGTACCTGCGCAGCCACCCGCTCACGGTGGACCGCATCGGCGAGGCCCGCCAGGTGGTGCAGGCCAACGCCGGCACCGCCAACCCGGCCCCGGTGCCGCTGATGCACGGCTTGATGCAAGCCCGCGCCCGGGTGCTGATGGACCCGTCCACCCAGGCCTTGCGCCGGCTGCAGGACCTGGATGACCGCGGTGCGATGGCAACGCTGCCGCTGGCCGATCGCTTGATCGGGCTGTACACCGGCGCGCTGGCATCCAGCGGGCTGCGCGATTTTGGCCGCGCCGAGCGTGCCAACAGCGCCGCACTGGCCTTGCTGGCGGGCGCTGCCAGTCAGCCCGAACCGCAGGCCAAACATGCCCTCGATCAACTGGCGGCCCGCCTGGCGCTGGCGCGTGGTGATGTGGCGCGTGCCGACATCGTGCTGGCTGGCTCTGCCAGCGACGGTGCGGCCGACCCCTCCCGCGCCGGCCTGCTGCTGCGCGCCGAGCTGGCACTGGCCGACGGCACAGCACCCACGCTGCGCCGCAGCGCCGAAGCGCTGCAAACCTGGGTCAGCGAGCACCGCGACGATGCATCGGCCTGGCTGCTGCTGTCGCAGACCAGTGGACGCCAGGGCCAACGTCTGCGCGCACTGCGCGCCGATGCCGAATCACAAGCCGCGCTGGGCAACCTGCCCGGTGCCATCGACCGCCTGCGTGCCGGCCAGCAAGTGGCGCGCAGCGGCGGTGCCGCCACCGACTTCATCGAGGCCTCGGTGATCGACGCCCGCTTGCGCGACCTGCTGGCGCAACGCCGTGAGCTGGTGGCCGAGCAGCGTCGCCCTGGCAGCGGCTCACGCGGCGAGCCATCCGAATGACGCGCTGGCGGTTCAGGCGTCAGCCTGGCTGAACAAGCGCTCCATCGCCACGTCGATCACCATGCCGCACAGGCTGTAGATCAGCGAGCCCACCAGCGCGGCGCCAAAGCCGTTGACATTGAAGCCGCTGAGCACACCCGCTGCCGACCAGAACATCAGCGCGTTGATGACAAACAGGAACAAACCCAGCGTGAGCACCGTCACCGGCAAGGTCAGCAGCACCAGCAGCGGCCGCACCAAGGTGTTGAGCAGGCCCAGCACCAACGCCGCCACCATCGCCGCGCCAAAGCTGGCCACCGTGACCCCCGGGTACAGATGCGCCACCAGCAGCAGCGCAGCCGCCAGCAACAACCAGCGCAGGATGAGTTTCATGGCGATGAGCATAACGCTGCCGACCGCTTGCAAATCGCTCGTCAAGTGCCCGCAACACCTTGTCCGGGCCGCCCCGATGCGGCTTGCACCACCCATGTGATGCCTGGGGACGACAAAAGCGCATTTCACCGGGCTGGAAACCCGGTTTTACGAGGGAAAACGGCTTCTCACAGGGGGATGCTGGCAGTACCATTGCGGCTGCAGCGGTCTAGAGAGAAACGAGGGTTCATGCAGCCCTTGACCCAGGCCCCGGCACATCAACAACTCATGATGGAGAGCATCAATATGGCAACTGCAAAGAAGGCCGCCCCGGCCAAAAAAGCCGCTCCGGCCAAGAAGGCGGCCGCGGCCAAAAAAGCCGCCCCGGCCAAAAAGGCTGCGGTCAAAGCGGCGGCGGCAGCGCCACCGGCCAAGAAGGCGGCCGCGAAGAAAGCAGCACCGGCGGCCAAGCGCACGCCGAACGCCGCTTTCATGAAGGCCATGACGCCCAGCGCGGCGTTGGCGGCCATCATCGGCGACAAGGCTGTGCCGCGCACCGAGGTGACCAAGAAGGTCTGGGAGTACATCAAGAAGAACGGCCTGCAGGACGCGGCCAAGAAGACGATGATCAACGCCGATGCCAAGTTGAAGGAGATCTTCAAGCAGGCCCAGGTGTCGATGTTCGAGATGACCAAGCTGATCAACTCGCACCTCAAATGATGTCCGGCGGGGCCGGTGGCCCCGCCCGCTCAGAAACTTTGAAGCCGGCCTTGGCCGGCTTTTGCTTTTTGCAGGCCTTGGAGCCTGGGTCGATCAAGCTCGCTCAAACAGCCGCGGTCAGACCGGTGATCTCGCTGCGATGCCATGCCCGCGTGCATTGGTCGCGTACATTGACCGCGTGCATTGGCCGCGTGCATTGGCCGTTAGCCAAGTCGCAGGCTGCCCCCGGATCAGCCGGCCAGCCGGCGCTGCAGAAAGTCCAGCCGGTCCTGGCCCCAGAACAGCTCAGCACCGACCACGTAAGTGGGTGCGCCAAACACCCCCAGTGCCATCGCGCGCTCGGTGTTCTGGTCGTAAGCCTGCTGGGCCGCAGGCGCCTTGGCATCGTCCAACCGCTGTGCGCTCAAGCCGCTTTCGGCCAGCAGCGCGGCCAGGGTGGCGGGATCGGCGATGTGGCGATCCTGCACCCACAAGGCGCGCATCAAGGCGCCGGTGAAGGCCAGCGCGGCCGCTGTGCCGTCATGCTGCTGCACCGCGATGATCAAGCGCGCCGCGTCGTCGGCCGGCACCGGAAAGTGCTTGGGCTCGGGGTTGAGCGGGATGCCCAGGTACTGGCTGAAACGGCGCAACTCCACCAGCCGGTAGGCCTGGCGCTGCGGCGCCCGCTTGGGCAGCGGCAGGCCGCCCGAGACCGGGAAGATGCGGCCAAAATCGGCCGGCAGCAACTCGATGCGGGCGCCGGCCGCGGCGGCAATGTCTTGCAGGCGCTGGTGGCCCAGGTAAGTCCACGGGGACTGCGGGGCAAAGTAGGTCTCGATCACCAGGCTCATGGTGGGGCTCCTGCGGGGTGGATGATCAGTTTAGGGGGCCGCGCAGGGTGACTCCGGATGCGGGTTCTCCCTGAATCCCTGGAAACCACGGCATTCAACAACGGGCAGCGGGGTTTGCCGGGCACTTGAACCAGGTGCCTGCGCTTGCGCTCAGCCCGCCGCCAGCAAGGCTTTCAAAAACCGCCCCGTGTGGCTGCCCTCACAAGCCGCAATCACCTCCGGCGGCCCGACCGACAACACCCGGCCACCCCCCGCCCCGCCTTCCGGCCCCATGTCGATCACCCAATCCGCCGTCTTGATCACGTCCAGGTTGTGCTCGATCACGACGATGGTGTTGCCGGCATCGCGCAACTGGTGCAACACCCGCAGCAGCAGCTCGATGTCGGCAAAGTGCAGGCCGGTGGTGGGCTCGTCCAGGATGTACAGCGTGCGGCCGGTGTCGCGCTTGCTCAGCTCCAGCGCCAGCTTGACACGCTGTGCCTCGCCGCCCGACAAGGTGGTGGCGCTCTGGCCCAAGGTGATGTAGCCCAGGCCCACGTCCAGCAGGGTTTGCAGCTTGCGCGCCAGCGCCGGCACCGCGCTGAAGAAGCCACGCGCTTCTTCCACCGTCATGCCCAGCACCTCGCTGATGTTGCGGCCCTTGTAGGCCACTTCCAGCGTCTCGCGGTTGTAGCGCTTGCCGGCGCAGGTGTCGCAGGGCACGTACACGTCGGGCAGAAAATGCATCTCCACCTTCAGCACCCCATCGCCCTGGCAGGCCTCGCAGCGCCCA
>JANOBL010000160.1:0-3439 GCA_031411635.1 Betaproteobacteria bacterium | reverse complement strand
TGCCGATCTCTTCGCGTGTCATGCGCAGGATCAGTGTGGAGGCCGAGAAGCCCCGCAACTGCAGCCGCTGGGTCAGGTTCAGCAAAAACGCGGCCAGGCGCTCCTCGGCCCGGCTGCTGCCCAGCAGCAGCATCACCCGGTGATCACGCACGATTTCGCGGCTCATGATCTTGTGAAACTGGTGCTGCAACTCGGTGAGCTGGCGCGACAAATCTTCAAGCTGATCGTACGGAATCACACAAACCTGAGAGTCCTCCAGCGCCACCGCATGGCAGGTGTGGTGGTCGGTGCTGATGCCGTCCAGCCCCAGCAACTCACCCGCCATCTGGAAGCCGGTGATCTGGTCGCGCCCGTCCTCGGAGGTCGCACAGGTCTTGAAAAAACCGGTGCGCACCGCGTACAGCGACAAAAATGCGTCCCCCGCGCGGAACAGCGATCCACCCCGCGCCACCGAGCGGCGTGCCGCCACCAGCGCATCCAGGCGGTCCAGGCTGTCGTGCGACAAACCCACCGGCAGGCACAGCTCGCGCAAATTGCAGCCAGAGCAGGCCACTTTGAACGGCGTTTGCAGCAATTTTGGGTTGTCGGTGGGCATGTCCATGGCTTCATTATCAACACGCGGCACCCAACGGCCCTGCGCCTGCACGGCGCACGGGCCCCAGAGCCATGGATCAAGCGCTGCTGCTCAGTGCCATTTTGATGGGCCTGGCGGGCACACCGCACTGCCTGGCGATGTGCGGTGCGGCTTGCGCTGCTGCGGTTGGCCGTGGTGGGCCACGCCACCTGCTGGCGTTTCATGCCGGGCGTTTGCTGGCCTATGCCGCCGCCGGTGCGGTGGCCGCTGCCAGCGTGGGTGCGCTGGCCAGGCTGGGCCAGGCGGTGAGCGCGCTGCGCCCGCTGTGGACCCTGCTGCACCTGGCGGCGCTGCTGCTGGGCCTGTGGCTGGTATGGCAGGGCCGGCAACCGGCCTGGATGGCGCGGCTGGGGCGCAGCACCGGTGGCCCATCGGTGCTTGTGCGTGCCGGCGCACCGTGGTTGGCCCTGCGTGGGCCGGCGCGCTGTGCCGGGCTTGGCCTGGCCTGGGTGGCCTGGCCTTGTGGCTTGCTGCAGTCGGCCTTGCTGGTGGCCGCGCTGGCCAACAGCGCGCAACAAGGGGCCATGGTCATGGCGGGTTTTGCCAGCGCATCGGCCATCGGCCTGGTGCTGGGCCCTGCGCTGTGGTGGCGATCGGTGGGTCGGCTTGGCGGCAGGTGCGTGGGCTCGGCATCGATATCGGCCAGCGGCGCCGTTCGCTGCGCCGGGGTGTTGTTGGCCGGCGCCTCGGCCTGGGCCTTGGGCCACGGCGTGTGGCTGCGGCTTGCCGCCTGGTGCATCGCCTGATCCGGACAGCAAAAAGCCCGGCCGGGGCCGGGCTGACGATCAGGCCCGGTTGCCGCAGGGCGGCAACCGGCAGGGCCAGTATTACTTCTTGGCAGAAGCCGCAGCGGCCGGGGCGGCGGGGGCCTTCTTGTCGGTCTTCATGTCGGCCTTGGAAGCGGCCGCAGCCGGGGCGGCGGCCTTGTCTTCTTTCTTGGCATCTGCGGCGTGGGCGCCAGCAGTGGCAAAGGCGGCGGCGATCAGGGCGGCGAGGAGCTTGTTCATGGGTGCAATCCAAATGAAATGTTGAGAAAGCCCCCCCTGCTTTGGGAAGGCTGTCCCCAAACGCCGATACCCACCGCCCGGTTGACAAGCCCGCTGACATAAAATTGCACAGTTTTCAAACCCAAGCGCAGCGCGCGGAGACAACGCATGTACCAGCACGTCAAGGTGCCCGAGGGTGGGCAGAAGATCAGCGTCAATGCCGACTACTCGCTGAATGTTCCGGACCAGCCGATCATTCCGTACATCGAGGGCGATGGCACCGGTTTTGACATCACGCCGGTGATGCTCAAGGTGGTGGATGCAGCGGTGGCCAAGGCCTATGGCGGCGCCAAACAAATCCACTGGATGGAGATTTACGCCGGCGAGAAGGCCACCCGGGTCTACGGCCCCGATGTCTGGCTGCCCGAAGAATCACTGGCCGTGCTGCGCGAGTACGTGGTGTCGATCAAGGGCCCGCTGACCACGCCGGTGGGCGGTGGCATCCGCTCGCTCAACGTGGCCCTGCGCCAGGAACTGGACCTGTACGTCTGCCTGCGCCCGGTGCAGTATTTCAAGGGTGTGCCGTCACCGGTCAAAGAGCCCGAAAAGATCGACATGGTGATCTTTCGCGAGAACAGCGAAGACATCTACGCCGGCATCGAGTACGAGGCCCAGAGCGACAAGGCCAAGAAGCTGATCAAGTTCTTGCAAGAAGAGTTGGGCGTCAAGAAAATTCGCTTCCCCAACACCTCGGGCATCGGCATCAAGCCGGTGTCGATCGAAGGCACCGAGCGCCTGGTGCGCAAGGCCATCCAGTACGCAATCGACAACAACAAGCCCAGCGTGACCATCGTGCACAAGGGCAACATCATGAAGTTCACCGAGGGTGGCTTCCGCGATTGGGCCTATGCGCTGGCGCAAAAAGAGTTTGGTGCCGAGCCGATCGACGGCGGCCCGTGGTGCCAGTTCAAGAACCCCAAGACCGGCAAGACGATCACCGTGAAGGACGTGATTGCCGACGCCTTTCTGCAGCAGATCCTGCTGCGCCCGGCCGAGTACTCGGTGATCGCCACGCTCAACCTGAATGGCGACTACATCAGCGATGCGCTGGCAGCGCAAGTGGGCGGCATCGGCATTGCGCCGGGCGCCAATCTGTCGGACTCGGTGGCTTGTTTTGAAGCCACCCACGGCACGGCACCCAAGTACGCGGGCAAGGATTACGTCAACCCGGGCTCGGAGATCCTGTCGGCCGAGATGATGCTGCGCCACATGGGCTGGACAGCAGCGGCCGATTTGATCCTGGCATCGATGGAGCGTGCCATCGCCAGCAAAAAAGTCACCTACGACTTTGCGCGTTTGATGGAGGGTGCCACCCAGGTGTCGTGCTCGGGGTTTGGACAGGTGATGATCGACCACATGTGAACGCGTTTCACGGCGTCTCGTGACGATTGGCATTGCGCCACGGCGGCCCCTGATTTTGTTGAAAAAATCAGGGGCTTTTTGCTTTTCAGCGCGTCTCACGCTAAATCACGAAATCCCGCCAATTTAGAGGGGTTTTGACCTGATCAGCGGAGGGAAAGCCTCCAAATTACGCCATTTGGAGGTGGCCGAAGTCAGACGAGAGAAGGCGTATGAGACTGAGCAACGACACCCCTTCGTCGACCCGGATCAACAATCTTCAGCCTGCGTGCGGTCGCGCCGTCTGCGCGCGATGCCGGGCCTCACTTGTAGGTTCCGAGCTTCTTGGCCAGCGCGCCGGCTTTCTCGTATTCGCTCTTCAGGTCGGTGCCGAACTGCTGGTTGCTCACCGTGATCGGCT
>JANOBL010000159.1:0-2944 GCA_031411635.1 Betaproteobacteria bacterium | reverse complement strand
TGAACCACATCGTCGAGCTGGTGCGCCAGTTGCGTGGCGATGCCGGTCGCGCCCAGGTGGCTGGGGCCGAAGTGGGCCTGGTCACCGGCTATGGCGACCTGGGCGACGGCGCCCTGGCCATCTTGCGCAGGGAGTGAAGACCATGGACACACCCGTCAGGCCCACCCCGCCACCAAGCGCGCTGTCGCGTCCGTTCTGGGAGGCGGCCCACGCCGGCAAGCTGGTGCTGCAGAGTTGCGCGGCCTGCGGCAAGGTCCGGCACTACCCGCGGCTGCTTTGCGACGCCTGTTATTCCGACGCCGTGCTGTGGGTGCCTGCCAGCGGCCGTGGCAGCGTGCATAGCTGGACTGTCTCGCACCATGCCTACCACCCGGCGTTTGTTGCCGAGTTGCCGTACACGCTGGTCACCGTGGACCTGGAAGAGGGCGTGCGCGCGCTGGGCCGCTGGCTGGGCGAAGATGGGCCGGTCATAGGCCTGCCGGTGCAAGGCCGCTTCGAGCCTCGCGAAAACGGTGTCGATCTGGTCTTTGTGCCCGCGCCGGCCTGATCGCAGCAGCGCGAAGGAAATTATGATTGGGGGGTCGGCGATCAAACTCCTCAGCATGAAGCGCACACCCACGGGCCAACCCGCCACACCGGCAGGTAGCCGGAAGTCCAAGGCAGTCACAGCCGCCGCGGCGAAGCCGGCCGCCCGCGGCACCGAGCGGTCGGCGCCGGTCAGCGCCGACGCGCCGGAGGACATCCGTGACGCCGTCTCCCGGCTCAAGCGCGAGCGCATCATCGCCACCGCGGTGGAGCTGTTCTACAACAACGGCCTGAGCAATACCACGCTGGAAGCCGTTGCCGACCAGATGAACGTCACCAAGCCGTTCATCTACTCGCACTTCAAGTCCAAGAGCGAACTGCTGGCCGAGATCTGCTCGCGCGGCATCCGTGCCTCGCTCGACGCACTGAACCGCGTCGTCTCGTCCGAAGGCTCGGCCACCGACAAGCTGCAGGCGCTGGTACGCGATTTCATGCTCGCGGTGCTCAGCAACCAGGCCCATATCGCGATCTACAACCGCGAGGAAAAGCACCTCTTGCCCGAGGACGGCGAGACCATCAACGAGATGCGGCGCGAGTTCGACCGAAAGTTCTGCGCCCTGCTCAGCGAAGGGGTGGCCAGCGGCGAGTTCACAGTCGACGACGTGCAGATCACATCGCTGGCGATTGGCGGCATCGTGAGCTGGTCCTATGTCTGGTACCGGCCCAGCGGCCGTTTGACGCCGGCCGAGACGGCCGACCATGTGGCCGGCCTGGTGCTGGCGATGGTGCAGGCCAAGCCCACGCGCCGCAAGCGCACGCGCGCTGCGGCCTGAAAAACAGATTCGTCAAGCGGCGTCGGCAATGCGGCGGCTTTCGACCCCCACCCCAACCCTCCACTTCGCCGCTTGCAAGCGGCTCAGATTCGCCAGGCGGGCAACAGGCCGCCGGGCCTGTTGCCCGTCCGGGCTCATCCCCCTGCCCGGGGGAGGGAGCAAGGGTCACCGCTCTCAGGTCTTGCGCACCGGCAAACCCAGCAGCTCGGCGTTGTGCTGGCCCAGCGCCGGCGTCGGCCGGCCGATCGTGCCTATCTGGCCGTCGAAGACCAGCGGCTGGCGCACGAACATCTGCGTGCCAGCCGGTCCGGCCACCGGCACGGCCATGCCACGCGCCACCATGTGCGGATCCCGCAGCACCTCGTGCAGATGCAGCACGGGGCCGAATGCGATGCGTGCGGCCTCCAGGCGCTGGCACAGCGCCGCGTAGGGCTCGCGCACGATGGCGTTGCGCAGCTTCGGCACGATCTCGCTGGCGCGCCGGCTGCGCTCGTCCTCCTTCAGCGCGGCATACTGTTCAAGGCCCAGCATGGTGCACAGCAGCGTCCACATATGGTCTTCGCCGGCGATGCTGAGCGTGATCTGGCGGCCGTCGGCGGTGGCGAAGATGCCGTAACCGGGGTCTTCCGGCGGCAGCGCGCGTGTTGGCAGGCCGTTCAACGGCGGCACGAGGAAAGGTGTCATCCAGCTCACCAGCGAGTCGAGCATCGAGACGTCGATCATCGCGCCGTTGCCGCTGCGCTCGCGCGCAAGCAGCGAGGTCACGACGCCCAGCGCCGCGAACATCGCCGACGAGATATCGGCCAGCGGCAGCACCGGCAGCGGCACCTCGGCCTCCTTGCCCAGCGGCACGTCGACCATGCCGGCCGCGGCCTGGATGCTGAGATCGTGCCCGGCCACGCCGATGCCGGGGCCGGTCTGGCCGACCGACGAGATCGAGACGAAGACCAGCGTTGGTTTGCGTGCGCGCAAGCTGTTGGCGTCGAGCTTCAACCGCGCCATCACGCCGGGCCGGTAACCTTCCATCACCACGTCGGCCGTGTCCACCAGGCGCAGGAACTCAGCGTGGCCCTCGTTGGACTTCAGATCCAGCGTGACCGACCGTTTGTTGCGGTTGAGCGATGTGAACAGGCCAGGAAAACGACGCGACGGGTCGCCCAGCCCCGGCCGCTCGACCAGGATCACGTCGGCCCCCAGGTCGGCCAGCAGCATCGTCGAAAACGGTCCTGGGAACTGCTCGGCAAGGCTGAGGATCCGGTAGCCTGCCAGGGGGAGTTTTGTCATGAAGGAGATTCCAGGTCCACTTTTGGGTATTTGAATGTCACAGCGCGATGCCCAGCTTCTTCACCAACGGCGTCCAGCGCGCCACCTCGCGGGCCACGTAGGCCTTTGCGTCCTGCGGGTTGGAGTTCAGCACCGGGTGGATGCCCAGCGCCAGCAGTTGCTGCTGCATCTCGGGTCTGGCCGTCGCGCGCGCCACCGCCGCGGCGATCTGCGTCTGCCGCTCCACCGGTGTGCCCAGCGGTGCGGCCAGCAGGTTGCAGGTGCCTGCCACCACGTCGAGGCCGATCTCGCGCGCGGTGCCA
>JANOBL010000158.1:0-1579 GCA_031411635.1 Betaproteobacteria bacterium | reverse complement strand
CGAACCCGGCCGCCGCGTTCAGTTGGCCATTCACGGTCATCTGTTGGCCATCCACGCCAACGGCGAAGGTGCCGTAGATCAGCGCCTTGGTCTGCGCGTCCGCCAGGTTGGCGCGCGGCTGGTTGTCGATCCAAAGGTGATTGTCCCCGGTCTCCCAGTAGCCGCTCCACGGGCCCATGGCGACGTTGCCTTGCCCTGTCAGGTTGGACCACAACGAGAGCGCACCGTAAGCCGTCTGGTTGCTGGTGTTGGTCGCTTTGTACCCAGCCTGAAAGCCGGCGTTGGTGTTGAAGTTGCCGCCCTGCAGGAAATAGGAACTGAAGGCGCCGGCCGAGGTGTTGCCGATGCCGTTCAGCAGGTTTTTCTGAGAGCTAGCGCCGAGCGCGACGATGTTCGACCCGGTGGTGTTCAGCTGCAGCGCGAAGGCCCCGGCGGACAGGTTGTTGTCCCCGGTGGTGTTCTCGCTGCTGGCCAGCGAACCCAATGCGGTGTTGTAGCTGGCCAGGCTGTTCTGAAGGGCGCCATAGCCGACCGAGGTGGTGTCATCTGCAGACACTTGTGAGCCGCTGGCATGCACGCCCACGGCCACGCCCCGCGCGCCGGTCTGGTTGAATTCCAGCGCGTCCATCCCCACGGCCACCCATCGATAGCCGTTGATGTTGCTGCGGCCGGCGTTGGTGCCGAGCGCGGTCGTGGCGTAGCCGGTGCGCTGCGGGTTGCTGTTGTAGCCGTACTGTGTCGAGGTCGGGCCGGTGTAGGCGACCAAGGCACCGTTGCGCTTTTCGTAGCCACCGGTGGCATTCGACTTCGGCACCGGCGCGCCGAGGCTGGCGTCCGGTGTGTTGTCGGTGTAGGTGGTGGTGGTGTTGTCGGCGATGGTGCCGACGTAAAAGCCCAGGATCGAATCGACGGCGCCGGCCTTGGTGCGGTACACGTCGCGGGCGATGACGGCCGGGTCAGCCGAAACCGGCACGCTGGCGAGCGTGATGCGCTGCCCCGCGACGGTGACGCCTGCAGACGGCACGCCGCCTTCGGTGCTGCCGGCCGCTGTGCGAAACGCGACCTGATAGAAGTAGGTTCCCGTGAGTGCACCGGCCGTGCCCACGCTGGGCACAGGCGCCGACGATGGGTAGGGCGTGAACTTCCAATCGGCCACTGCCGACCTGATGGCGGCCCGCGCCTGCGGGCCTGAAACGTCGCTCAGGCCGGCGCCGCTGCTGGCCAGGCTGAACAGGGCCAGGACCAGCGCCAGGGCCGGCGCCGCGATGCGGCCGAAGATGCTGCTTTTCTTCATGCGATCACTTCTTGAATGCCCAGGGTGGCCGCTTTTCCGGCTTCACAGATGGCGTATGTGGCGAGGTTGGCCGCGCGGTCTTCGAAGAAGGTTTGCCCGGCTTCAATGACAACTGCACGGTTGGCCCAGGTGTGCCCGGCCGGGCCCAGCGTGGCCGGGTCCGGGCCTTGGTTGTAGATGCGCATCGCGCGCCGGCTGGCGTTGGCCGCCACGACGGCGACCAGGGCCGCGCCCACTGCGACAGGTGCCGGCGTGGTGGTCGATGTGGCCGGCGCATCGGTCAGG
>JANOBL010000157.1:0-8059 GCA_031411635.1 Betaproteobacteria bacterium | reverse complement strand
CCGAGTAAGTGAGAGATCCGTTGCGTGATCTTTCGGGTGCGGGCGCGATGCGCCTGAGCGCCAACTGAAGCTGATAAAGGAATCGAAATGCCACGTCGCCGCGACGTACCCAAACGCGAAATCCTGCCCGATCCCAAGTTTGGATCGGTGGACCTGTCCAAGTTCATGAACGTCGTCATGGAATCGGGCAAGAAGGCCATCGCCGAGCGCATCATCTACGGTGCGCTGGAGCAGGTCGAGAAGAAAGCCGGCAAGGACCCGCTGGAAATCTTCATGGTCGCCATCAACAACGTCAAGCCGATGGTCGAGGTCAAGTCCCGCCGGGTTGGCGGTGCGAACTACCAAGTTCCCGTGGAAGTTCGCCCCGTGCGCCGGATGGCCCTGGCCATGCGTTGGTTGAAAGAATCGGCCCGCAAGCGTGGTGAGAAATCGATGGCCGCGCGCCTGGCCAACGAGTTGCTGGAAGCCAGCGAAGGCCGTGGTGGCGCGATGAAGAAGCGGGACGAAGTTCACCGCATGGCCGAAGCCAACAAGGCGTTCTCGCACTTCCGTTTCTAAAAGTCCCCGCTTAGCCATTCGGCCGCCCCGTCCGGGTTTGTACTGACCCGTGGGCGGCCCCTGTATTTGGAGTGAATCATGGCCCGCAAGACCCCCATCGAGCGCTATCGCAACATCGGTATCAGCGCGCACATCGACGCCGGCAAGACCACCACCACCGAGCGCATCCTGTTCTACACCGGTGTGAATCACAAGATCGGTGAAGTGCACGACGGCGCCGCCACGATGGACTGGATGGAGCAGGAGCAGGAGCGCGGCATCACGATCACCTCGGCCGCCACCACCTGCTTCTGGAAGGGCATGGAGCTGTCGTTCCCCGAGCACCGCATCAACATCATCGATACCCCCGGGCACGTTGACTTCACGATCGAGGTGGAGCGCTCGATGCGGGTGCTGGACGGTGCCTGCATGGTGTATTGCGCCGTGGGCGGCGTGCAGCCGCAGTCCGAGACCGTCTGGCGCCAGGCCAACAAGTACAAGGTGCCGCGTCTGGCCTTTGTCAACAAGATGGACCGCACGGGGGCCAACTTCTTCAAGGTCATCGAGCAGATGAAGGTTCGCCTGAAGGCGAACCCGGTGCCCATCGTGATCCCGATCGGTGCCGAAGAGCTGTTCACCGGCGTGATCGACCTGATCAAGATGAAAGCAATCATCTGGGACGAGGCTTCGCAGGGCATGAAGTTCGACTACCGCGAAATTCCGGCCGAGTTGCTCGAAGAAGCCAAGAAGTGGCGCGAGAACATGCTGGAAGCGGCGGCCGAATCGTCGGAAGCGCTGATGAACAAGTACCTTGAGTCGGGTGACTTGACCGAGGACGAGATCAAGCTCGGCATCCGCACACGCACGATCGCGGCTGAGATTCAGCCGATGTTCTGTGGCTCGGCCTTCAAGAACAAGGGCGTGCAGCGCATGCTGGACGGCGTGATTGATTTCATGCCGTCTCCGATCGACATTCCGCCGGTGCCAGGCCTGGACGACGACGAGAAGCCCACCCAGCGCCGTGCCGACGACAGCGAGAAGTTTGCTGCGCTGGCCTTCAAACTGATGACCGACCCGTATGTGGGCCAGCTCACTTTTGTGCGCGTTTATTCGGGCGTGCTGAAGTCTGGCGACTCGGTGTTCAACCCGATCCGTGGCAAAAAAGAGCGCATCGGCCGGATCCTGCAGATGCACGCCAACCAGCGCGAAGAAATCAAGGAAATCCTGGCCGGCGACATCGCCGCCTGCGTGGGCCTGAAGGACGTGACCACCGGCGAAACCCTGTGCGATCCGTCATCCATCATCACGCTGGAACGCATGGTCTTCCCGGAGCCGGTGATCTCGCAAGCTGTCGAGCCCAAGACCAAGGCCGACCAGGAGAAGATGGGCATTGCGCTGGGCCGATTGGCGGCTGAAGACCCGTCGTTCCGCGTCAAGACCGATGAAGAATCGGGCCAGACCATCATCTCGGGCATGGGCGAGTTGCACCTGGAAATCATCGTCGACCGCATGAAGCGCGAGTTTGGTGTCGAGGCCAACGTCGGCAAGCCGCAAGTGGCTTACCGCGAAACCATCCGCAAGGCGGTGTCGGACATCGAAGGCAAGTTTGTTCGCCAGTCGGGCGGCAAGGGCCAGTACGGCCACGTCGTGTTCAAGGTCGAGCCACAAGAGCCGGGCAAGGGTTTTGAGTTTGTCGATGCCATCAAGGGCGGTGTGGTGCCGCGCGAGTTCATCCCGGCGGTGCAAAAGGGCGTGATCGACTCGCTGCCGAACGGTGTGCTGGCCGGCTTCCCGGTGGTGGATGTCAAGGTGACCTTGACCTTCGGCTCCTACCACGAGGTGGACTCGAACGAAAACGCCTTCAAGATGGCTGCTTCGCTGGGCTTCAAGGACGGTTGCCGCAAGGCCAGCCCGGTGATCCTGGAGCCGATGATGGCGGTGGAAGTGGAGACGCCGGAAGACTACGCCGGCTCGGTGATGGGTGATTTGTCATCGCGGCGCGGCATGGTGCAGGGCATGGACGACATGCCGGGCGGTGGCAAGGTCATCAAGGCCGAGGTGCCGTTGTCCGAGATGTTTGGCTACTCCACCACTTTGCGCTCGATGTCGCAGGGCCGTGCCACGTACACGATGGAGTTCAAGCACTACAGCGAAGCGCCCAAGAACGTGGCCGACGCGATCATCACGTCCCGCGCCAAATAACGCGCCAAGCAACGCGCAAAGTAAGCAGCAATTCAAGCCGGTCTTCGGCGCCCGGGCCTTCTCTGCGAAGGCCCGGTCCGGTCTGCTGCCCATGGCAGACCACGCGCTGGAAACCTTAAACCCACATGGGCAACGCTCTTTTCTGACGGAGATTTTGAAATGGCAAAAGGTAAATTCGAACGGACCAAGCCCCACGTCAACGTGGGCACGATTGGCCACGTGGACCACGGCAAGACCACGCTGACGGCGGCGCTGACCAAGGTGCTGGCGGCCAAGTTTGGTGGCGAGGTCAAGGCCTACGACCAGATCGACGCTGCGCCGGAAGAAAAAGCGCGTGGCATCACGATCAACACCGCGCACGTCGAGTACGAGACCTCCAAGCGCCACTACGCGCATGTGGACTGCCCGGGCCACGCCGACTATGTGAAGAACATGATCACCGGCGCCGCGCAGATGGACGGCGCGATCCTGGTTTGTTCCGCTGCCGACGGCCCGATGCCGCAAACACGCGAGCACATCCTGCTGGCGCGCCAGGTGGGCGTGCCCTACATCATCGTGTTCCTGAACAAGTGCGACATGGTGGACGACGCCGAGTTGCTGGAACTGGTCGAGATGGAAGTGCGCGAGCTGCTCGACAAATACGATTTCCCCGGTGACGACACGCCCATCATCCACGGCAGCGCCAAGCTGGCGCTGGAGGGTGATACCGGCGTGCTGGGCGAGCAATCCATCATGAAGCTGGCCGATGCGCTGGACAGCTACATTCCGCAGCCCGAGCGGGCGGTGGACGGTGCGTTCCTGATGCCAGTGGAAGACGTGTTCTCGATCTCTGGCCGTGGCACGGTGGTGACTGGCCGGGTGGAGCGGGGTGTGGTCAAGGTGGGTGAAGAAATCGAGATCGTCGGCATTGCCGCGACCCAGAAGACCACCTGCACCGGCGTTGAGATGTTCCGCAAGCTGCTGGACCAGGGCCAAGCGGGCGACAACGTGGGCATCTTGCTGCGCGGCACCAAGCGTGAAGACGTGCAGCGTGGCCAAGTGCTGTGCAAGCCGGGCAGCGTCAAGCCGCACACGCACTTCACGGCCGAGATCTATGTGCTGAGCAAGGACGAAGGCGGGCGCCACACGCCGTTCTTCAACAACTACCGGCCGCAGTTTTACTTCCGCACGACGGACGTGACCGGCGCGGTGGAGTTGCCCAAGGACAAGGAGATGGTCATGCCTGGCGACAACGTCAGCATCACGGTGAAGCTGATCAACCCGATCGCGATGGAAGAGGGCCTGCGCTTCGCCATCCGTGAAGGCGGCCGCACGGTGGGTGCCGGGGTCGTGGCCAAGATCATTGCCTAACCAATCGCAAATCGCCAATCGGTTGTCGGTTCAAGCTGCAGGGGTATAGCTCAATTGGCAGAGCGTCGGTCTCCAAAACCGAAGGTTGGGGGTTCGATTCCCTCTGCCCCTGCCAAGCCTGAACCGCATCAACCAAACTGAGGCACCGAACCCGGATCGCATCAGACAAGAAGGCTCTTACCGGCTGCGGCCCGCAGGCTTTTGAAAGCCCGGCGGGCCTTGCTGCTGTTGGGCGCAGCCGGCGCCAGAAATCAAAGACATGGCCACCAATACACAAGTAGAAACAGTATCAACAGGCACCGACAAGGCCAAGCTGGTTGCGGCCGGCGTTTTGCTGGTGGGCGGCGTGGCGGCCTATTACCTGCTGGGCAAACAAGACTTGTGGCTGCGGGTGCTGGCCTTGCTGGTATTGCTGGCCGGCGCGGTGGCGATGTTTTTCACGTCCGAGTCGGGCAAACAATTGATCGCTTTTGGCCGCGACTCGGTTCGCGAGACCAAAAAAGTGGTCTGGCCGGCGCGCAAGGAGGCGATGCAGATGACGGGTTACGTGTTTGCCTTTGTCATCGTGATGGCGTTTTTTCTGTTCCTGACGGACAAGACGCTGGAGTGGGTGCTGTACGACCTGATCCTGGGCTGGAAACGCTAAAAGGATCCCCTGCCATGAGCGAACTGATTCCCCAAGCCGACGCGGCGCCTGAAACCCCGGCTGCGCCAGCGGCCACCTCCTCACCGTTGCGCTGGTATGTGGTGCATGCGTATTCGGGCATGGAAAAAGCCGTCGAACGCAACATCCGCGAGCGCATCGAGCGCGCCGGCATGCACGACAAATTCGGCCGCATCCTGGTGCCTACCGAAGAAGTGATCGAGCTGAAGAACGGCAAAAAATCGGTCACCGAGCGTCGCTTCTTCCCGGGCTATGTGTTGGTCGAGATGTTGATGGACGACGAATCCTGGCACTTGGTCAAGCACACCAGCAAGGTCACGGGTTTTGTCGGCGGCGCGAAAAACCGCCCGGCGCCGATCTCCGAGGCCGAGGTGATGAAGATCGTCAACCAGATGCAAGAAGGTCTGGAAAAACCTCGGCCCAAGGTGGAATGGATGATCGGCGAGTTGGTGCGCGTCAAGGAAGGCCCGTTCACCGACTTCAACGGTGCGGTGGAAGACGTCAACTACGAAAAATCCAAGGTCAAGGTTTCGGTCACGATTTTTGGCCGGGCCACCGGGGTGGAACTGGATTTTGCCCAGGTTGAGAAGGTCTGACGAACAAGGTTCGTCAGACCTCGCCTGAGGCCCTGAGGGCCGAAGGCAAAGTTTGACGCTCCACCCGGTGCGCCGCCCCGACCCCGGCGCGCAGGTTTTAAAAAGGGTCGATAGACGAGGAGATCGCTTCGGTGGTCGTTTGAACTCGAGGAGCCTTTCATGGCAAAGAAAATCGTCGGCTTCATCAAGCTGCAAGTACCGGCGGGCAAGGCCAATCCTTCGCCCCCGATCGGCCCGGCGCTGGGTCAGCGTGGCCTGAACATCATGGAGTTCTGCAAGGCGTTCAACGCCCAGACCCAAGGCGTTGAGCCCGGTCTGAAGCTGCCCGTGGTGATCACCGCCTACGCCGACAAGTCCTTCACATTCATTCTGAAGTCGCCGCCGGCGTCGGTGCTGCTGAAAAAGGCCATCAAGATCGACAAGGGTTCGGGCAAGCCACACCTGGAGAAGGTCGGCAAGATCACCCGCGCCCAGTTGGAAGAGATCGCCAAGATCAAGATCAAGGATCTGACCGGCGCTGACATGGACGCCGCAGTGCGCACGATCGCAGGTTCCGCCCGGTCGATGGGCATCACGGTGGAAGGTGTCTGAAATGGCCAAGCTCACCAAACGCCAAAAGGCAACGGCCGGCAAGGTCGATTCGCTCAAGCTCTATGCCTTTGACGAGGCGATCGCGATCGTCAAGGAATGCGCCACCGCCAAGTTTGATGAATCGATCGACGTGGCGGTGCAACTTGGCATCGATGCCAAAAAATCCGACCAGGTGGTGCGTGGCGCCGTCGTGATGCCCAACGGCACCGGCAAGACCAAGCGCGTTGCGGTGTTTGCGCAAGGCGCCAAGGCCGAAGAAGCACGCGCTGCGGGTGCCGACATCGTTGGCATGGACGACTTGGCGGCCGAGATCAAGGCTGGCAAGCTCGACTTCGACGTCGTGATCGCGTCCCCCGACACGATGCGCGTGGTTGGCACCTTGGGCCAGATCCTGGGCCCACGCGGCCTGATGCCCAACCCCAAGGTTGGCACCGTGACACCCGATGTGGCCCAAGCCGTGCGCAATGCCAAGGCCGGCCAGGTGCAGTTCCGGGTTGACAAGGGCGGCATCATTCACGGCACCATCGGCCGCCGCTCGTTCGACAGCGACAAGCTCAAGGGCAACCTGGCTGCGCTGCTGGACGCGCTGAGCAAGGCCAAGCCGGCATCGAGCAAGGGCATTTACCTGCGCAAACTGCGGTGTCGTCGTCGATGGGCGTGGGCGTTCGTGTCGACATGCAGTCGCTGACTGCCGCCTGATCGCTTGAAAGTTTTGCACCTGGGCGCGTGTCTGGCGCCCGGGTGATGAGTTTGGTGGGCCTTGCCCGGCGTCAAGCCGGGCAAGGGCCATCCAAGACCGCTGGCGCGGCCCGACCTTCCCGGAACGGCCGCTTAATCGACACGGTTTGCCGTGCCGGCCAGCGCAGATGGCGGTCCCGCCGGATGGACAAATGATGGAGCCAGGCTGCGGCCTAGGTCTGTCGGATGCCGGATGGTTTGGTCGCTGCAACCTGGCTGCGCCGGTTGGCTCTGGAAACGGGGCGGCTGGCGCAAATTTGTGAGGAGCAGACCTTTGAGTCTCAATCGCACCGAAAAAGCGGCCGTGGTCGCGGACGTGTCAGCGCAAGCTGCACGATCGCAGACACTCGCGCTGGCCCAGTACCGTGGCCTCACCGTTGAACACCTGAACAAGCTGCGCAAGGAAGCGCGCGAGAAGGGTGTGTATCTTCATGTGCTGAAGAACACACTGGCTCGCCGCGCCGTTGCCGGCACACCGTTCGAGGTGGCATCGGAGAGCATGGCCGGGCCGTTGATCTACGGCTTTTCAGAAGACGCTGTCGCCGCGGCCAAAGTCATCGCCGACTTTGCCAAGGGCAACGACAAGCTGGTCATTGTGGGTGGCGCCTACGCGGGCAAATCGCTGAACGCTGACGGGGTCAAGGCCCTGGCGGCGATTCCCAGCCGCGAAGTGCTGATCTCCCAGATCGCAGGCCTGCTCAAGTCGCCAATCCAGCGGTTTGCAGCGGTGCTGGCGGCCTTGGCCGAGAAGCAGGCGGCGGCTGCAGTCGAAGCGGCCCCGGCCGCCGAGGCTGCACCTGCTGCCGAAGCTGCACCTGCTGCCGACGCCGCACCTGCTGTTGAAGCTGGCGCTGCGCCCGAAGCGCCGGCCGCCGCTTGATCAATCTTCGCGATCTTCTGTACCCGATCCCAAACCAATTCAAGAATCGAGAAACCCAAATGGCATTCGATAAAGACGCATTCCTGACCGCCATGGACAGCATGTCCGTGATGGAACTCAACGACCTGGTCAAGGCCATCGAAGAGAAGTTCGGCGTGTCCGCCGCATCGATGGCTGCTCCGGCCGCCGGTGGTGGCGCCGCTGCTGCGGTGGTGGAAGAGCAGACCGAGTTCAACGTGATGTTGCTGGAAGCCGGCGCCAACAAGGTGCAGGTGATCAAGGCCGTGCGCGAACTCACCGGCCTGGGCCTGAAGGAAGCCAAGGACCTGGTGGACGGCGCACCCAAGGCCGTCAAGGAAGCGATCCCCAAGGCCGACGCCGATGCAGCGCTCAAGAAGCTGCTCGATGCCGGCGCCAAGGCCGAGATCAAGTAATCCGGTATTTCGGTGCGGCTGGCAGACCCGAAGGGGTCTGCCAGCCTTGCGCTTTTCAGGGCTTGTG